>QNYP01000108.1 GCA_003978675.1 Hydrogenothermus sp. | reverse complement strand
ATTTGAAATACCCAAAAAGGAAATAACTTCAGTTGTTATAAATAAAGGTCCTGGCGGATATACAGGACTTAGAGTTGGAATAACTACAGCTAAAGTTTTAGCTTATGCTTTAAATATTCCTTTATATGCTTATACTTCCCTTGATGCAATGTGTTATCCATATAAAAGTTGCAATGCCAAAATTTTAACTGCCATAAATGCTGGAAAAAATGAAGCTTATATAAAAACTTTTGAGAAAAATAAAGCCTCAAAAATCTTATTGATAAAGCAGAAAAAATTAGAGGAATATATTGAAAACTATGATATTTGTATAGTTAAAAATCTAAATTTTGAAAACTGTATACATGTAAAAGGCTCATTAGCTGTAAATGGTGCTTTACTGGCAATACAAAAAGATTTAATAGAAAATCCTTTTCAGCTAGAACCTATGTATATAAGAACTAATTAATATATCTACTTATTAATTTTGCTCCTATTAAATCTCCCCAAACATTTGTTGCTGTTCTAAACATATCTAAAAATCTATCAACTGCAATTATAAGGCTTATACCTTCTATTGGTATACCTACAGTAGAAAAAATAAGTGTCATTGTTATTAATCCTGCACTAGGTATTGCAGCTGCACCTATAGAAGCAAGTGTAGCAGTTATAAAAATAAGTATTTCATCTGTCAATGTTAAGTCTATCCCATAAACATTTGCAATAAATATTGATGCAATAGCTGTATAGAGAGCAGTTCCATCCATATTTATAGTTGCACCAAGAGGAAGAATAAAACCTGCAACTTTTTTAGGAATACCTACTTCTTTTTCTGCTACTTCTATAGAAACTGGTAGTGTTGCAGAGCTAGAACAAGTAGAAAATGCAATAAGTAAAGCTTCTCTAACTTGTTTGAAGTATTTAACAGGATTAAACTTGCCTATAAAGTAAGCAAGTGATGGAAGGTTCACCGTAAAATGCCAAAATACACCTATTAAAACAACAAGAACATACTGCCATAAAGATAAAATTGTTCCAAAACCCTTTTCAGCAACAACATAACCTATCAAAGAATAAACACCTATAGGTGATAAAGCAACTATCCATTTGGCCATTTTTAAAAATGCATCATTAAGTCCATCAAAAAAATCAACAATAAGCTTTCTTTTTAATGAGGATTGTATATATAAAACAGATGTAGAAAATAAAATAGCAAAAACAATAGCATGCAAAGCTTTTCCTTCTGCTAAACTTTGAAATATATTAGATGGGATTATATTTTGAATAAAACCTTCTAGCGTTAGCTTTGATAAATTGTTAACCTCTTGAGAAGGATTTATATGAGGAAAAGAAAAAGGAAAAATATTTATAACAATAATACCTGTAATTACAGCTAAAGAAGTTGTTGTTAAATAATATAAAAATGCCTTTACCCCAATACTTTTTAGTTCTTCTACAGAAGAGAGCTTAGAAATAGCAACAAAAATAGACACAAAAATTAACGGTATGACTATCATTTTTAAGAGATTTAGAAATATATCTCCTAAAAACTTTATAGATGTAGCAAATTCAGGGAAATAAACTCCTGTAAATACACCTAAAATTATTCCTAAAAATGTTAAATTTTCTATAGATAAAAGTTTTTTCATTTTTTCCTTGATTTTTAGTTTTATCTTATATCTATCTTATCAAGATAATCGTTATAAATCTATTTTTTTCAATTTTTACTTTCAATTTCCATCCTAATTCATCAACAAGTTTTTTTACAATTGAAAGACCAAGTCCTATTCCTCTTTGGCCTTCTTTATAGTATCTATCAAAAAGTTTATTTGGATTCTTTATTTCAGGACTAGAGTTTTCTATAACTAATTTGTTGTAGTCTAAAGTTATTTTTATATAACCATCCTTTATATTATGCTTGAAAGAATTCGACAATAAATTGAAAACAATTCTCTCAACAGCTTCTTTATTTGCTTTTAAAACTACACTTTCTAAATTTTTCTCTACATTTATATCAGGATATAGACTTATCAATGTTTTTAATTCATCTTCTATAATTTGCTTTAAGTTAAACTCCTCAACTGCTTTTTTAGTTTCTTCTAAAGCAGTTTTAAGATTTTTGTATATATTAGAAAGTTGTTCAACTGCAATTTCTAATCTATTAACATCATCATCATTGCTGTATTTTAGTTTTAGGAGTTTCAAGTTAACTAATATACTCATAACAGGAGTGTTTATATCATGAATTATGTCCTTTATAGTTTCATTCAATATTTCTATTGCTTTTCGAAGTGGTTTAGTGGTATAAATTGCAAATAATAAAGATAAAATCAATACAAAAATTATAACTACTGAATATAAAAAATATAACTTTCCTATTTTTACCTTCAAATCTTCAAAAAATTTACTTTTTGAATATTTAATTTTTAACACATCAGTTTTTACATCAGGTATTGGAATATACATATAAAACTCTTTATCATTTTCTAGAAGTTCATAAAAAGGGACTTTTTTAGTATCTCTTAAAGAGAATAAATCCAAAGCAAATTTTTCTCCTTTAAAACTTAATGCAAAATTTTTCATTTCCAAAAATAATAACTGTCTTTGTTCTAAGACAATGCTCCTATAATGAAAGTAGAAAATAACTAAAACTAAAGCTGTAATACTAAAAAAATATAATAAAAAGGCTTTTAAAAATGATTCTTTTTCATACTTATTTTTAAAAAATTTATTAATCATCTTCTATTAAATATCCAAGTCCTCTTATTGATTTTATATTAATTCCTGTTTTCTTTTTTAATTTTGAAATATTTACCCTTAATGCTAAAGATGAAGGATTATGCATTAATTCAAATAACTGTTCCTTGGAAACTATTTTACCTTTATTCTTTAAAAGTATTTTTAGCATGTTTAACTGAACTTCTCCAAGTTCTAAAACTTTCCCATTTTTATAAACTGTGTTCCCCTTTATTTTTATATTTCTATAAGAAATTTCCTCTTCCTCTTTTTCATGTGTATTTAAAGATTTTGAATTAAGACGAACTTTTATCCTCACTAGTAGTTCTTCAGGGTCAAAAGGCTTTTTTATATAATCTTCAGCTCCTGCGTTAAAACCTTTTACTACTGTTTGTGTATCCCTTAATGCACTTATAAAAATTGTTGGAGTGTTATCATCTGCAAATCTTAAATCTTCTAGCAACTGAATTCCACTACCATCTTTCAGGTTTATATCAAAGATATAAAGGTCATATTTATTTTCATATGTTTTATCTCCAGCTTCATAATAACTTTTCGCAATATCAACATCATATCCATGTAAACTTAAAAATTTAGCAAGGGATGTGGAGAGAACCACATCATCCTCTACTAATAGTATTTTAGGTCTCATTTTAGAATCTAACTCCAAATTTTGTAAATATTGAGTGGTCTATAGCTGCATCATTAATCCCATAACTATAGCTTAAAGTCCCATAATATTTCCTTGTAAAATTATACAATCCAAAATAACTAAGCTGGTATCTAAACTTTTGTGTTACAGACGAGGAAACTCCATCAAAAGATAAACTACTGTAGAATTTCCTTGTTAATTGATATCCAGCTCCTATGGAAAAAGCATCTGTATCATTTAAATTTGGATTTCCCTTAAATGTATGTCCATAAAATATAAAGTAATCATCCTTACCTCTTATGTAATCAAAGCTTACAGATGGAGTATAATCAAAATACCCATCACTAAACCTATCTTCTCCTGTAGGTATTTTTGTATTAAGTCCTAAAGTTGTATAAAGATTTCTTATAGAGAAAAAAGAATAGCTTAAATATAAAAAGCTATCCCCAATTCCTCCATTTTTTACAATGCTATCGTATAGATAATAGTTTGTGGATAAAGATACATAAAAACCTTTATATGCATAAGCTACAGAAACTGCAGACAGAGTTGAATCATTGGATTTTTCGGTGTTGTACCCTAAACCAACTTTAAAATAAAATCTACCTTTTATTCCTGACTGTTGTTCTTGACCTATTTTTCCAATAGGACATCCATCTTGTCCAACAATCTGGTCAAAAGGGGTATTTGGACATTTATCAATAGAATCGTCAACCCCATCTAAATCTTTATCAGTAAAAGCAAATGAGAAATTAGAAAAAAGTAAAACTGCCCCAATTATTTTTCTATATTTTTTCATCTTATTCCTCCATATTTTGTTATTATATTTAGAAGAAAGGGGAGCTTATCTAGCTCCCAAAGTTGCCGGCAACCTACCCTTAGGGTTGGGGCATTAGTCCCAATCCTTTTCATATATTGATTCATATTCGTGTTCTACTTCTCTTTCTTCTCTTTCTTGATATCTAAAGTTAGATCTTTCCTGGATTTCTGATTTTCTTTCTTCAAGTTCATGTTCTCTTTCCATAAGTCTTTCTTGAGCAGTTCCTATATATTCATTTTTACCTTCAATTTCATGCTCATGTTCTCTTTCCATTTTTTCATAACCATAACCATGCTCATTTTCATATTCATACTCATATCTAGCCTCTATTTCTCCTTTATGCTCCATAGCTTCTTCTCTAGATTCATGTAATTCTTCCATAATTTCTTCCATTAATTCCCTTCTCTCTTTCAAAGACATTTCTCTTAATCTCATCTTTAACTGGTTCATATATATATATCTTTTTGAAGCTGGAGATGTTTTAACTTGCTGTAGTATAGCTTGTATATCTGCAGGTAAATTACTAGTTTTAGTTTGCATAGCATCTGCAATTTGGGTATTATTCCCATTATTACCCTGCTGATTTTGCATCTGCATTTGCTGATTTTGCATTTGCTGTGTTTGTACTTGAACTTGTTGCTTTTGAGCTTGAGTTTGAGCTTGAGTTTGAGTTTGTGTTTGTGTATCAATCTGTACAGAACTATTTGCACCTTGGTTTTGGATGTTAGCAGATGTTTGAGTATCTACAGAAGCTTGGGCGTTTGCATTTCCGGTTTGATTTGGAGCAGCTATTACAGAGCTTACTAACCCAAATGTTAAAATTCCTGAAATTAATTTTTTCTTCATGACGACTACCTCCTAAATAAAGTTTTATTTTTTACTGATAAAAGTATATAAAAGTAAAGTTAACTGAATGTTAACGGTATAAATTGAAAAAAGGAGAAGGAGAGAAGAAAGGAGAGAGAAAAAGGAGGTAAATGATATTAAAGTTTTTATCTAATCATCCATTGTAGCTGTGCAATTTTCATCATAAATAGCTTCCCAGCCTGCTGGAGTTTTAAATACCCTTATACATTTAATTTTTCTGTTTTCATCTAATTCAAACCAGTGTCTAGTTCCTGCAGGTACCACTATTAAATCTCCAGCCTCAACCCAAACCTCTACAACTTCTCCATCTAACTTTAATGGAAAAACTCCACTACCATCTACAACAAAACGAACTTCATCATCTACATGATGATGTTCCTTTTTGAATTTTTCTAAAAGGGCCTCTAAGTTTGGAGTTTTATCTGACAAAACAACTATATCTTCTGTTATATATCCTTTTTCTTTTTTTAATTTCTCAAGTTCTTCTTTATAAGCATCTATGATAGCTTGTTGTTCTTCTTCTGTAAGTTCATAGTTTTCAATCAGATGATTAGGTAATCTATCAACTCCCCATCTATCATATAAAACTCCATATTTAGCGGCCCTTTTAGAAAAATTCAAAAAGGAACATCATCATGTAGATGATGAAGTTCGTTTTGTTGTAGATGGTA
>QNYP01000109.1 GCA_003978675.1 Hydrogenothermus sp. | reverse complement strand
TCAAAGTCTTCCTGCTTATATTTATATTCAAACAAAAGCTTTCTTTTGGAGAATTCATGGACGAAAAAACTGTATGTGTATATCATAAAAACTGTACTGATGGAACCACTGCAGCGGCTGTTTTATTGAAAAAGTTTCAAAACTGTAAGCTTTTTCCATTTGAACATAAATATAAGCAGGAAGACTTTGAACAACTTTTGAAAGAAATAGATGCAAATACTATTGTGTATATAGTAGATTTTTCATTTCCAGAGGAAGATAGCCAAAAAATCATAAAAAAGGCAAAAAAAGTTGTTAATATAGACCACCATATAGGTATATATGAAACCTTAAAAAAACTTGCAAGTAGATATGAAAATTTTGAGTATATATTTGATAATAATATGTCTGGAGCATCATTAACATGGAAATATTTTTATGGGGAACCTATTCCAGAGCTTATAAAGTTAGTTGAAGATAAAGATATATGGAAATGGGAGTATGGAGATAAAACTAAAGATATAAATTCTTTCTTATTTATGTATACAAACAAACCTGAAGAAATAAAAGAATTTATAGACAAAAATCTTGAAAGTCTTTTAGAAAAAGGTAAAGTTATATCTGAATATACAGATTATTTAATAAACTTCTTTGTGGAAAAGGCAAAACCAACTATTTTAAATATAGACAAATATAAGGTAAAAGCATTTAATACAGGACTATTCCAGTCGGAAATAGGAAATATTTTATCTCAGCAGTTAGGAGAAGCAGTGGCACTATTTAATGTTAACGGAGATTTTGTGAAAATAAGTTTTAGAAGCTGTGAAGGGCAAAGTCCTACTGCTTTAGAACTTGCCAAAAAATTAGGCGGAGGAGGTCATAAACACGCAGCAGGAGCAGGAATCTACTTACATCAGTTTTGCAATATTATAGACTTTGGAGGAGAAAATGATAGCTGAGAAAGATTTTGAAAAACTTTCCACTAAGGAAAAAATAGTTAAGATTGCTGCCGAGATTATTGTAAAGGAAGGTCTTAGAAAATTTACTGCAAAAAATATTGCATCTAGACTAGGAATGACAGATGCAGCAATTTTTAAGCATTATAATTCTATGGATGACATTATAATGGCTATTATTAATGATTATGTATCTAGATGTTCAAAAAGTGCAGAGATAGGTATCGCAAAAGGAAAAACAGTAGAAGATAAATTAAGGCAGGTTCTAAAGGCTCACATAGAAGTATTAGAGGATACTAAAGGAGCAGTTCCAATACTTTGTTTTGATTTTTCAAGGTCAGATAAGAAGAAATTTACAAAGATACTCCATTCCTTTGTTCAAGACTACAAGAAGAGATTGGCTAAAGTTATAGAAGAAGGTCAAATACAAGGAGTAATTAGAGAAGATGTTAATCCTGAAGACGCAGCTATGTTCTTTTTAGGTTCAATTCAGGCTAAAGTATTTGCAAAGGTAATAGAACAAAGAGAAGGTCCAGTTATACCTGATCCAGATTTATTTATAAGTGAGCTATTTTATGGAATAATGAAAAGATGAAAAAGGTAATTTATATATTTATTAGCTTAATTATACTAGTTAACTCTTCATATTCTAAAGATAGCAGAATAGATGAAGGTTTACAGAAGATAAAAGAAGGCTTATCTATAATTTTTGAAGAAGTTAAAGAAAAGTCTGGAGAAACTGCTGAAAAAATCAAGCAAAAGATTAATGAATTAGAAAAAGAGCTTGATAAAGAAAAAATTAAAGAGAATGTAGATAAGATAAAAAAGAAAATAGAAGAGCTAAAATCTCTTCTTAAAAAGTTAAAAGAGAACAAAAAAGATGGATACGAAGCTTAATAGTTTAGAAGAACAGGTAAAATGTAATAGATGTAATGATACAGGTTGGATATATACAAAAGAAGGTGTTGTAAAATGTAAATGTCAACTGGAAAATTTATCTGAATCTTTACTTGATAGAATGCGAATTCCTAAAAGATACAGAGAAAAATCATTTACAAACTATGCTCCAGAAAGAAAGTTTAATCAGCATTTAGTTTTACAAAGAGCTAGAGCTTACGTGAACTCAAAAGAGTTTGATAATGGTAAAGGTTTATTTTTATTTGGTCCACCAGGAGTAGGTAAAACTCATCTTGCAGTTTCTATATTAAAGGAGTTTTTCTTAAAAAGAAAAGTAGTCGGTCTTTTTAGAGACACAAGGACATTACTTTTTGATTTAAAAGCTACATTTGAAGGATATGGTTCAGGAAGAGAAATTTTAGATGAAGTCTTAGATGCCCCTCTTTTAGTTTTAGATGATTTAGGAAATGAAATGCTATCAGATTGGGCTAAAGATATACTACATTACATAATAATAAATAGATATAATGAAATGAAGCCTATAATAATAACTTCCAATACTCCCCTAAAGAAAAGGAAATCAGATGAAATAGATATAGAAGATAAACTTGGAGGAGCAATAGCTTCTCGTTTAAAAGAAATGACAGAGTTTATAGAAATAAAAGGTGAAGATGCAAGAATAGATAATCCACTTTTAAAAAGAGTACAAGAAGAGGATGAAGATGAGAACAGCTAAAGTTAAAAGGCAAACAAAAGAAACAAACATTGAGATAGAAATTAATCTTGATGGAAAAGGAATATATGAAGTTAATACTCCAGTGGGTTTTTTAAACCATATGCTTGAAAGTTTCTCTAAACATTCTTTGATAGATATAAAAGTTTTTGCAGAAGGAGATATTCATATAAGCCACCATCATACAGTAGAAGATGTTGGTATAGTTTTGGGAGAAGCAGTAAAGAGGGCTCTAGGAGATAAAAAAGGTATAAGAAGATTTGGATACTCAATTATTCCAATGGACGAAGCCCTCTGTATGTGTAGTATTGACCTTTCAGGAAGACCTCTTATTTTTTATGATGATTTAGGATTAAGAGGAAAAATTACTGAGTTTGATTTTGAGTTAATGGGAGAATTTTTTAAAGGGTTTACACTTGAAGCAGGAATAACTATGCATTTAAAAACATTGGCAGGGCATAACCTTCACCATATTGCAGAATGTTTAACAAAAGCTTTTGCCATAGCCCTTAGAAATGCAGTAGAAATAGATCCAAGAAGGTCAGAAGACACACCTTCCACTAAAGGAGTTTTATGATGGATAGAAAAACAAAGATTGTAGAAATACTTCAAGAAAAAGGTGAAGCGACAGTAAAAGAACTTGCTAATATATTTGGTGTATCAGAAATGACTATTTATAGAGATATTAAAGAATTAGAAAAGGAAGGATATATAAAAAGAAAACACGGCTCTATTTTATTGAGGAATGAAGAAGATGAAGAAGATAAAATTAAAGAGAAAATTTGTCCTGTATGTGAAAAAACAATAATAAGAGCACACCCTTACAAAATATCTGTAGACAATAAAAACATTGAAGCATGTTGTGAACATTGTGGAATGATACTCCACAAGCAATATGAAGATAAAGATGTATTTGCTATTACATATGATTTTATAACAGAAAATCCAATAACTGCGTTTAACGCATTTTATGTTGTTGGTAGTGATGCAAAGCCTTGCTGTAGTCCAAGTGTAATACCATTTTCTGATAGAAAAATGGCAGAAAAGTTTGTAAAAGGTTTTGGTGGTAAAGTAATGAGCTTTTTAGAAGTATATGATGAAATAAATAAAACTATAAATTTAAATATAAAAAGTTGTTGTCAAGATAAACAGGTTATAAACATATCCCAGTTAAAGAAGGAAAAATAAAATACAAGCGAGATAATTATTTTAGTAGATATAACAGGATTAATTCATATACATATAAACTAAAGAAGGAGCACAAATGAGAGTAGTTTTTTGGGGAACTCCAGATTTTGCAGTTAGAAATTTAGAAGAATTAATTAATTCTAAACATGAAGTAGTTGCAGTTATTACACAACCAGATAAACCAAAAGGAAGAGGAAAAAAATTAACACCTCCTCCTGTTAAAGTTTTAGCTCAAAAACATAATATACCTGTATATCAGCCGGAAAAATTTAAAAATAATGAAGAGATTAGGAAAATCCTAAAAGAATTAAATCCTGATATATCAGTTGTTGTAGCTTACGGAAAAATAATCCCTGAAGATATTATAGAAATACCAAAATATAAAACTATAAATGTTCACGCCTCATTGCTTCCAGAGTTTAGAGGAGCTGCTCCAATTCATAGGTCAATAATGGAAGGTAAAGATAAAACTGGTGTATGTATTATGGAAATAACAAAGGAATTAGATGCTGGAGATGTTTATGAATGTAGAGAAGTTCCAATTTTAGATGAAGATGATATAGTTTCTCTGCATGATAAACTTGCAGAAGAAGGAGCAAAACTTTTAATAGAAGTCTTAGATAAAATAGAAACAGGGAAAGCTAAAAAAACACCTCAAGACCATTCAAAAGCGACCTATGCAAAACCAATAGAAAAAGAAGAAGGAAAAATAGACTGGTCTAACTCTGCAAGGGAAATTTTTAACCAGATTAGAGCTCTAAAAGTATGGCCAAAGGCATTTTCAAATTTTAGAGACACTCAAATAAAAATATTAGATGCCAGAATTATTGAAGAAGATTCTAAAGGAAACATTGGGGAAATAGTAAAACTTGAAAAAGGAAAAGGTTTTATAGTCCAGACGGGAAAAGGAAAGCTTTTAATAACTAAAGTTCAATTTCCAAATGGCAAGCCTATATCTGCTGATGAAGCAGTAAGGGGATATCATATAAAAGAAGGTGAAAGGTTTTTATAAATTTTTTTTATTTTCTATCTTTAATTGAGACAGAGTTGTAAAAGACTAACTAGTCTTAAATTTTTATGGGAGGCTTTAATATCAATATTTTGCGAGGATTTAATAAAAAATTTGTTCCTAAACTGGGGTGTGGCAGGGGTTTTTAGGGTAATTTTTGGTTAAAAATTGCTTTTTAAACCGCATAAAATAAGGGTTTGCTAATTTTTGTGTATAAGTTCAGAAAGAAAGTGGACACCTACCGAAAGAAATAAAAAAAGGAGGTAGGTGTCATGAAAGGAATAATTGGGACAAGCACATATATGTTTTCGTTATTTCCAAAAAAATTCTCAAACAAATTGAAAAACATAAAACTAACCAGAGAAGTAAAAGTAAGACTAAAATGGATAGAGCATTATCTAAAAACCCAAAACATATCAAAAACCTGTAGATACTTTGGAATATCCAGAACTACTTTTTACAAATGGTATAAAAGATACAAAAAAGAAGGAATAGAAGGATTATACGATAGACCAAAAACACCAAAAAATAAAAGAAAACCACAGACAATGGAGGTGAGTTTTTAGGGGAATTTGACAGATATTTACAAGAAAAAGGGATACAGCATTATTTTAGTTATCCAAACAGTCCAAAGACAAATTCAAATGTAGAAAGGTTAATAAGGAGTATAGAAGAAGAGTTATGGTTAATAGAGGGATTGGAATATACGATAGATGAATTAAACAAGAAACTTAGGAAGTATCTAAGAATTTACAACTTTATAAGACCACATTATGGGCTAGGATTAAGAACTCCTGCTGATTTGGCTTATGGAAAGTGTTAAAATTTTTACTGGTAGGTGTTCACTATGTACTGAACCGATACATTTTGTTGATGGGAGGCTTTATTTATGCTATTATGAAGATAGTTAAGGTTAAAAATGTTAAAAATTGGCTACTTAACTCTCTGAATATGGCTTGTATCAATAACTTGCGAGGTACTATT
>QNYP01000110.1 GCA_003978675.1 Hydrogenothermus sp. | reverse complement strand
TTCTTCAACAGAAGAGACTGCTATATATTCTTCCTTTTCTCCTGGTTCTCCAGTCAAAGCTCTATTAAAAACCTCCCTAAACTTATCAAAACTATCATTTAAACTTTCCACTCTAATTTCTAAGACTTTCATAAAACTTACCTCCTTAAAAGTATTTTAAATTAGAGTGGAAAGTTTAAATGATAGTTTTGATAAGTTTAGGGAGGTTTTTAATAGAGCTTTGACTGGAGAACCAGGAGAAAAGGAAGAATATATAGCAGTCTCTTCTGTTGAAGAACTTAATAAACTTCTTTCTCCAAAAAGAATACAGCTATTGAACTTTCTAAAAAGAAACAAAGTCAATTCTGTTAGAGAATTATCAGAAAAAATTGGTAGAGATTATAAAAATGTTTATACAGATTTAAAATTATTTGAAAAGCTTGGAATTATTAAGTTTGAGAAAGTAAATGGTAATTTAGTTCCTAAAGTTTTATATGATGAGCTTGATATTAAAGTGCCTTTGAAATCCTAAAACTTACTTGTTATATATTACTCTATAAATTAGCTTATTATAGCCAATTGCCAAAAAGGTTATTTCTAATTCAATTAGTAAGTTCCACCTCTTCTACAAATATATTAGCTATTCCTTTTATCAGAGGTGAAATTTTTAGATAAATGTTTCTTCTAATCAAATATGAGAGATATACTGCTACCTGTTCAAATCTTTAGTTATTGTAAGAGATTATTTAGATTCTTTTTCTAAATTTATTAGAAATTCCCATTATCCTCTAACTATTTCCAGCCTAAAAAGATTAGGATTTCTAAACATTTCTAATATATTAGACCATCTAACTTTTATCCAGTTTTCTTCCTGTGAAAAATTCCGTTTATATAGTAAAAGGGTAAAAAAAGGAGAACTTATGAAAATAGCACAGCAGATTAAACAGAAAGCAGAAGAAGAAATAAAAAACATTGTTATTGAATTATACAAAGAGGGTAAAACCCAAAGAGCCATATCAGAGGAAGTAGGTATTTCTGTGAAAAAGGTTAGAAAGATACTAAAAGAAGCAGGACTTAGTAAAAATGCACCTTCAGAAAAACAGGTAGATTATCTTATGGGACTTATAACAAAGTTTTATGAAGTTAATGATATTTCCATGCTTAAAAGTAAACTTTTCTCTCTATCTGATAAACAGATAAAAGGAATGTTCCTGACACTTAAGACATACAAACAGATAAAACCTTCACTTCATTACTATGAAAAACTCTTAAACATAAAACTAAAGGAGGATAAAGATGGCAAGGAAAAAGATTACTGAAGAGCTAAAAAGCAAAATTATAGAGCTGTATAAACAGGGTTTGTCTTCTGTTGAGATAGCCCATCAGGTAAATGTTTCTGCAAATTCTGTCTGCAAAATCATAAAAGAAAACAAAATTGAAAGAAATGTAGCTACAAAGGGAGAAATAAGAGCATTAAAAAGGTATGCTGTCCAGCTTCTTGGAGCTGATGAGAAGGTTCTTGATGAAATAATAAAAGAGCTTGATAAAAGGAGAGTTATCCAATACAGACTATCTCTGATGAGACTAAAGCCTTTTATAGAGGAGCTTAAAAATGCTTCAGCTAAAAATTAAACTTGGAAGGCTGTATGAGTATTTAGAACCTTTTATTAGGGAGCTTGAAAATATTACTTACGGATACAAAGCAAGTAAAGACCATCACCATACTGGAGAAGATGGATTGTTCCAGCACTCTGTGGATGTTGCAGATAAAATGCTTGATATATTCTTGGAAAATGAGGATAAATACTTACCCAGATTTGAAAACGAAAGAACAGGAGCTTACCAGACCCGAAAGGAAAAATTTATATTTCATCTTGCTCTAACAGGTCTTTTACATGATATAGGTAAAATAGCCGTTTATCAGGTTGAAACTGCTTATTATTACGTGCCTTTTATAACTTCTTTAAAGGATGTTCAGGACAGCTTCATTAGGGAGAAGGGAAACACCAACATTAATTACATAAACTCTACCCACCTATCTGGAATGGTATTTGGAATACTTCTGGAAAGAGCAGGAAGAAAGTATTACGAAAGCTTTCTTTATGACTTTCAATTTATCACAATGATGCTTGAAGCTATTCATTTGGAGCACTACAAAATCATGCTCAATAATCCCATTTTGCACATTTTGAGGAAAGCAGACGGTATGAGTGTTGCAGAGGAAAGGAATGAACCGTTTGTTGAAACTCAAGAAGCACAAGAAACAATAAATGTTGATTTAGCAGGTATGTATGTGGATTTTTTCAAGCAGTGGACAAGGGTATCCACAAACTTCTGGTTTTATACAGGAGATTATTTTTTAGTTGTTAATCCAGCACTGCATAAGGAAAAGCTTATACGACAAATATCAGAACATATTGGACAGCCAGTTCACGAAGATAAGGTAATAGATGAGCTCATAGAAAAAGGCTATACAGAGGAAAGAATTACTCAGGTTAATGTGAAGCTGCCAAACGGCAAGGTTCACCCTTTCTCTGTGATTAAGCTAAAGGTAGATAAAGTTATGTCCCAGCAAGAAATAGAAAGCAGAAAGCTATCAAAAGTTGAGCTGTTAACACAAAATATGGAGATGGAGACATGATAAATAGGCAATCTCTGGTTTTTTATATAACTTCAGCACTTTTTCTGCTGGATAAAAACCTTTTGGGACTTTTAGTGTTTTCTCTGCTTGGTTTTGTAGCAGTTGTTATGTTGCATTATTCACAGAAAGATGAGTATGAGAAAATAGAGAAACCTTTATCTTATGAGGATATTCTTGTCTTTAAAAACAAAAATGAGCTTATAGATGCTGTTTTAGATAGATTACCACCTGAAATACAGAGCAAAACCAGAATAAAAATAGATATAAAGAAAACAGCTGTTTTAATACTTATATACACATCAGCAGTTCTGCTGTTTAGCTATTCATTTAAAGAACCATATTATTTGCTTCTCTTAGCTATGAATATTTTCTTAATAACGGAGGATAAAGATGATTAAAATCCTTTCTCTTATTTTAACTTTATCTGTTGCAGTTTTTGGAGTTGAAGTCCCAAATATACAGACTAACCAGGGCAGTGAAATTAACAAAAAGAAAGAGATAGACAAATCAAAGCAAAAAAGAAAGACCCACGAAGAAGCAACAGAGAGAGGCTCAGGAAGAACTTATAAATCAGAAAAAGGTTTAAGGGAAACCGAGAGAAAAGAGTTTCAAAAAGCTCTGGAACTGTTAAACAGTAAAGGTATTACCTTAGAGATAAGCATACCATCTCTTGTTTTTAACTCTCTTTTGAAATATCACCCTGAGATTTTCCAGAAAACTGTAAATGATTTTTATACTGTTCCCATATCAGATGGAGATTTTGTAAATCTTACAACCCTTGAATATCTAAATGCCAGAGCTAAAGCTCAAAGCTCTGTAAAAGAGATAAATACAACTGAAGTTTTAAGATATATGACTGCATTGATAAATGTTGCTTTGCAGATAAAAGGAAAAATTCCTTTATACACTGGAGAAATATTAGGTCAGTCTGATTTTGAGGAAATATCTGATTACATAGCAAGAAATATAAATCCATTCTTATACAAAAGAGTGCCTTTTAAACTTTCTAATAGATGTATTCTGGTTGGAAGCTACGAAAGAATTAAATGTGGTTCATGTCTCCTGGATTTATCGCAGACTAAAGCTATGCCAGAGCTTTACTGTGGAGGTGTTCCTGTATTTACCCAGACCAGTATTTTAGGATATACAGCTAAAGCTACTGCAAATATCTCTTACTCTTTAAAGGATGTGGAAAGCCATATTAGAGGAACAGAAGCATATCATCTAATATCCAATGCAGTGGAGAGGTATATAAAAGCCATGGAAAGAAAAGGTATAGCCGTTGAAAAATCTATTTTAAAGAAACTTTTAATAGAAAATGTAGTTAAGGACAGCAAAACACTAAATCTGGCACTTACCAGAATGCAAAAAGAAGAAGACCCTTCCAGAATATTTGGGCTTTTAAGAGGTGGAAGATGAAAACAGATATTTTAGAAAAAGGGTACATTACCCTTGGAAGAGGATATGAAATAAAACAGGATGGAAATTTTGGGGAAGTTGGGCTTATAAAAATCACAGATGCAGACCTGTCAACACATGTTCATGTTTTAGGTGCTACTGGTGCAGGGAAAACACTTTTACTTAAACTTTTAGATACCCAGTTTTTGTATAACGGATATAGCTTAATAAAACTGGATATGAAATTTGATGAAGATAATTTTAGGCTTGTATATGCTTTATCCCATTATCTAAATAAGCCCTTTTACTTTCTAAATCTTGCAGCTGCAACAGGAAGTAATTCTGGTTTATCTGGATATGGAACTCACTCTTATAATCCTCTGGAAACAGGAGATGAGCTTTCTATTACAGCAAAAATTATGCAGGCCACAAAAGGAGAGGGAGCTGTTTCTTACTATGAAGAAGTTAAAGAAACAACCGTTAAAGCTTTTGTTTCTGCATTTTTAGGGACAGGCAAAAAGTGGTCTTTTAGAGACTGGTATGCAACTCTTATAGATTACGAAATTCTCCTTGAGCTTATAAAACAAACTAAAAACCAGCAGGCTAAAACATATCTATACAACCTGTATGAAAGGCTTAACGATGATAAAAAAAGAATGCAAGCGGAAAAAGATATATCGGGTTTGAGGAACTTTACCGCAAAGATGTCTGACTATAATTTTTTAAACTCTTATGTATCAGATATAAATTTTGAAAAACTAATTTTTGCTGATGCTGTTGTTTATGTGGTTTTACCAAAACTTTTGTTTGGAGAAGTAGCAAAAAGTCTCGGAAAAATGATAGCCTCAGACCTGCAGTATATTACGGGTTATCTGTCAGCTAACATGCAAAAAACAAAAGTAGTATTAAGTATAGATGAGTTTGAAAACTTTGTTTTTGAAGGTATCCAGGATTTGTTTAATAAAGGTAGAAGTGCAGGAGTAAGGATTATCGCAGCTCACCAATCTCTTTCCGATATATCCCATGAGGAAAAGGAAACAATGAAAAAAATAATACAGGCTAATACCAGAATAAAAATATTTTTGGCTCAGGCAGATACCGAAAGTGCCCAGTGGTTCAGTCAACTATTAGGTAAAAGACCTATAAGAATAGCTTTTGGGATAGAGGATACATTGAATGTCCAGGATAATTACACATATCTGGTAGAACCCAACCAGCTAACATCTTTGCAAAACTTCCAGGCTTATTTTTATGTTCGCGGAAAAGCATATAAAGGACACATATATACCGTTCCGTCGGATTTTGAAATTGGAAAAGATATTCCTTATCTACGGATAAAGCCTACTATAAAAAGAGAAAACGGCATAAAACTATGGGAAAAGCTATTGGCGAAGCAGGTCTAAAAACTATTTATCTTCTTTGTCCTTTCCAAATATTTCTTTCCATTCAATTGAAGAAACAGCCATAAATCCAAAGGTAAGAATCATAAAGTATCCCAATCCTATAACCATAATTCTTAAAATAATAGGAATTTCGCTTTCTTCAACGATAAATTTAAAGGAAATATAAAATAAATATGGAAAAGCTATAACAACAAGAGTAAACCCAAATATAAAATAAAACCTGAGAAAATACTTTTCCCACTTACCCATATAAATATTTTAGTTCTGTTTAAACCTAAAAGCCAGACAACCTAAAAGCCTTTGCAACCTAAATGCAGACAACCTAACCGCCACAGGCATGGTC
>QNYP01000111.1 GCA_003978675.1 Hydrogenothermus sp. | reverse complement strand
CATCTTCTAACTTGATGTCCGAAGTGAACCCCTGCTTCAAGAAGTTCTCTCATAGTAATTTCGAAAGGCATACCAAATCCTCCTTAAGGGTTTTTTCTTCCACCTCCTAATTACCACAAAGGGCAACCCTTGTAGCAGGAGGTGTAAGAAAAAACCCTTAAGGAGGATTTGGTATGCCTTTCGAAATTACTATGAGAGAACTTCTTGAAGCAGGGGTTCACTTCGGACATCAAGTTAGAAGATGGAACCCTAAAATGGCACCTTACATCTTTACAAAGAGAAATGGTATCCACATTGTTGACCTTGCAAAAACAATTCCACTTTTTAAAGTTGCTTGGGAATTTGTTAGAGATGAAGTCGCAAAAGGTGCAGATGTTTTATTTGTAGGAACAAAAAAACAAGCTCAAGCTATTATTGAAGAACAAGCACTAAGATGTGGAGCTTATTACATTAATCAAAGATGGCTTGGCGGTCTTTTAACAAACTTTCAGACTGTTAGAAAGTCTATTGAAAAATTAAAAAGACTTGAAAGAATGGAAGCGGAAGGAGCTTTTGATATACTTCCTAAGAAAGAAGTTGTTAAAATTAAAAAGAAAAAAGAAAAATTAGAAAGGTTCCTAAAAGGAATCAAAGATATGGAAAAACTTCCTGATATTATCTACATAGTAGATACGGTTAGAGAAGATATTGCAGTTAGAGAAGCTAAAAAGCTTGGAATTCCTGTTGTTGCAATAGCTGATACAAACTGTGATCCAGACTTAATTGATTATCCAATTCCAGGAAACGACGATGCTATAAAAGCTATTAATCTTATAACAACTAAAATAGCTGATGCAGTGTTAGAAGGAAAATCTATGAGAGAATCTACAGGTGAAGCAGTAGCTTCAGATGATATAGAAGCAGCACTAATGGAAAAGGCAGTTAAAGAAGGTGTTGCAGAAGTTGGACCTGCAGTAGAATCTGGGATTACAGGTTCAAACAACCCTGATAAAGAGAAAAAAGTTGAAGAAGTTGTAGAAAAAGAAATTAAAGAAGCAAAGGAGGAGACTGCATAATGGCAGTAGATGCAAAATTAGTTAAAAAATTAAGAGAAATGACTGGGGCTGGAATGCTTGATTGTAAGAAAGCCCTAGAAGAAACAAATGGAAATTTAGAGGAAGCTGTAGAGCTTTTAAGAAAAAAAGGAATAGCTAAAGCTGCTAAAAAAGCAGGTAGAGAAACAAAAGAAGGGTTAATTCACTCATATATACACGCTGGTGGTAGAGTTGGTGTTTTATTAGAGCTAAACTGTGAAACAGACTTTGTTGCTAGAAATGAAACATTTAAAGAGCTTGCAAATGAACTTGCACTTCAAATTGCAGCTATGAAACCTAAATGGGTAAAAAGAGAAGATGTTCCAGAAGAAATAGTTGCTAAAGAAGGAGAGATTGCAAGAGAAGCAGCAATAGCAGAAGGAAAACCCGAACATATTGCAGAAAAAATTGCAGAAGGAAAAGTAAATAAATTCTTCCAGGAAAACTGTTTATTAGAGCAAAAGTACATAAAAGATGAATCTAAAACAGTGGAAGAATTAATCAAAGAATATATTGCTAAAATTGGTGAAAACATACAAGTAGGAAGATTTTGTAGATTTGAAATAGGAGAATAATCTTGCCTTTAAAGTATAAGAGAGTTCTCCTAAAACTATCAGGTGAAGCTCTAATGGGCGACCTTGATTTTGGGGTCGACCCTTTATTTATAAAAAATCTTGCGAAGGAAATAAAGCAGGTATACGAACTTGGGGTTCAAATTGCTATAGTTATAGGTGGTGGAAATATTTTTAGAGGTGTTCAGGGGAAATCATTAGGATTAGATAGAGCTACTGCAGATTATATGGGAATGCTAGCAACAGTAATGAATGCTCTTGCCCTCCAAGATACGTTAGAAAAAGAAGATGTTCCTACTAGAGTTATGTCTGCAATTGAAATGAGGCAAATTGCAGAGCCTTATATAAGACGCAGAGCAATAAGACACTTAGAAAAAGGAAGAATTGTTATTTTTGCTGCAGGAACAGGAAGCCCATTTTTTACAACAGATACAACAGGAGCTTTAAGAGCAGCAGAAATAAAAGCAGATGTTTTATTAAAAGCTACAAAGGTTGACGGAATATACGATAAAGACCCAAATAAATATTCTGATGCAAAGCTTTTAAAAGAAATTTCTTATCTGGAAGCTCTTGAAAAAGACCTTAGAGTTATGGATCATACAGCTCTTACATTGTGTAAAGAAAACAACCTTCCAATAATAGTTTTCAATATAAAACAAAAAAATGCCCTAAAAGATATCGTGGAAGGAAAGCCTGTTGGTTCAATTGTCAAAAACTAAACTTTATCATTGTCAAAATATCATTTCTGTATTAAATATAAACTATGGATGAAAAACAGCTAAAGATAGAAAAGAAAAAACTTTTGATAGAACAAGCTAAGGTAATAGAAGGACAAAGAAGAACTTTGGTTTTGGTTATTATTGCACTTGGAGGAGCTATATCAACTTTAATTTTAAATTTTAATTCTTACCAAAATAAAGATTTAGTTCTTACTTTTATAGGTTTATCTTTGTTTTTACTTGCTTTAGTTAGTTTTATTTCCATTAAGCTATGGTTTGAATTAGAACAAATTAAAAAGAGGACAATAAAATGAGCTATGATACTATTTTAGTAGTTTTTACATGGATTTTAGGTTTAATATTAATTTTTTCTTTTGGAGCTATGATGTGGAAAACTTATCAAGTATCAAAAGAGTTTAAGACAGATAACAAACAAGGAGAATAGCTATGGATGAAAAAAAACTCAGAGAAAATCCTTTTATGACAAACATGAAATTCCTCCAAGAATTCAAAGAAGAAACAGAATTTGACAGAATATTAAAACTTTTAACAGTTCCATCAAAAAGTGGGGTATATATATCAAGATATGATATAAAAAAAATAGCCCAAATAGTAGGAGTTAATGAGCCTGTAAAAGAAAGAAGAGAAATGCTCAAAGATATATTTATCTATGCAAAACAAATGAATAAAATTAAGGAAGTTTTAGATGCAATTATAGATTTTATAGATTATAAAATCTCTCAATATGAAGAGATAGAGGATAATTTTCCAAAAAGCTATAACATAACTCAGTTATGGATTAAAAGAGCTAAAAAAACAAAGAACATAATAGAAACTATGAAAAAAGAATATGATGTTCTAAAAGACATTTATAAATAGGGAGGATAAAGGTGAAAGTCCTATATATACATGGATTTAATTCAGCAGGTTATGGAGAAAAAATAAATCATCTAAAAAAACATTTTGGTGATGAAAATGTAATTGCTCCAACACTACCTTATGACCCAAGAAAAGCTATAAAACAGTTGGAATTTTTAGTAGAAGCAATAAAAGATAAAGATAAACTTCTTTTAGTTGGAACATCATTAGGTGGATTTTATGCATTATATCTAGCAAATAAATACAAGGTTCCTGCAGTTTTAATTAATCCATCAACAGACCCTTATACTTCTTTAAAAAGTCAAGTAGGTCCTCAAATAAACTATAAATCTAATGAAGAATATATTTTCACACAGCAACATTTAGATAGTTTAAAAGATTTTTATGTTCCAGAAGACAAGCAAAAAGAAATTAAAGATTTAGTTTTTGTTTATTTAGATGAAGATGATGAACTTTTAGATAGTAAAAAAACTGCAGAATACTTTGAAGAAAAAGGCATATACACAAAAATGTTTCCTGGTGGAAACCATAGATTTACACATATGCCTGAGCTTTTAGAGGATTTAGCTACAAAACAGCTATGATATAATTAAATTTCAAATCTTTTAGGAGGATTTAAATGTTTGGTGGAATAGGAATACCAGAACTTCTTTTAATATTTGGAATATTACTACTTTTATTTGGAGCAAAGAAATTACCTGAAATTGGTAGAGGGTTAGGTGAAGGTATTAGAAGCTTTAAAAATTCTCTAAGTGGGGAAGAAGAAAAGAAAGAAGAAGTTGTAAAAGCCAAAGAAATAGAAGCAGAAGTTAGCAAAGAGAAAATAGAAGCACCAAAAACAGAGGAAAAGGTAAAAGCTTAAAAATTAGACCTCCCTTTAACGGGAGGATTTATTGATGGCATATCCAAGATTTATAGGTGAGATTGAAAACGATTTTGCTTTTTTAAAAGAAGACGAATTAAAACATGCAAAAGTTAGAAGGATAAAAGAAGGTTATAAGATAGAAATAAACGATTTAAAAGGAAACATATTCTTAGCTCAAGTTGAGGAAATATCAAAAAGATACTTAAAAGCTAAAATTTTGGAAAAATTACCGTCTAAAGAGCTAAATATAAAAATAAATCTATTCTTAGCAGTTCCAAATAAACCCTCAAAAATTGATGATTTAATAGAGCCAATATCTCAACTTGGAGCTTATTCATTAACTCCTGTTATAACAAAAACATCAGCTTTAAAAGAAAAAGATATATCAAAAAAATTAGAAAAGTGGAAAAAAATAGCCTTAAATTCTATAAAGCAGTGTGAAAGACTCTATCCATTAGTTATAAATGAGCCAATTAAACTAAAAGATATTCCTAAAACAGAAAGAAATTTTTTATTTTTTGAGAGAGAAGAAAACAATACTTTAAAAGAATTTTTAGGAGATAAAGCAGAAAATATAAATATTCTAGTTGGTAATGAAGGAGGCTTTGTTAAAGAAGAAGTGGAACTTCTTATAAAAAAAGACTACAAAACTGTTTCCCTTGGAGAACATATTTTAACTATGGAAACGGCAGTTATTTCCGCTATTTGTCAAACAAATTTTGTGTATTGTCTTTAATCAAATTCTTTTTTTGGCTGTCTGGACATTAACATTTTTACAGCTTCTTTTGGAGATAAATTTTCATAAAGCACACTATAAACTGCATCAGTTATAGGAAGTTCTATATCTTTCTCTAAAACTAATTTCTTTAAAGCTTTTACAGTTTTGTAGCCTTCAACAACCTGACCTACTTTTTTTAAAGCTTCACTTACAGGTAATCCTTGTCCTATTAAATTGCCAAATTTTCTATTTCTAGATAAATCTCCAGTCGCAGTTAAAACTAAATCTCCCATGCCAGAAAGGCCGTAAAGAGTTTCCTTTCTCCCTCCAAAAAAGGTGGCAATTTTTGTCATTTCATATAATCCTCTGGTAATTAACCCAGCTCTTGCATTATTTCCAAGGCCAAGACCATCGCTTACTCCTGTTGCAATTGCAATAACATTTTTAACAGCTCCTCCAACTTCAACGCCATTAATGTCATCTGTTATGTATGTTCTAAAATTTTCAGTATTTAGAAATTTTTGTAGTTCTTCAGCCTTTTTTAAATCACCTGCTAAGGTAATAGCTGTTGGTAGTCCTAGAGCTACTTCTTTTGCAAAGGAAGGACCAGAGAGAACAAATATGTTTTCTTCAGGTAAATAAGTTTCCTCCTTTATTATCTGTGAAACAAGTTTTAAGCTAGAAATTTCTATTCCTTTTGAAGCAGATATAAAAATTTTGTTTTTAAAAAAGGATATGCCAACTTTTCTTAAAGTTTCTCTTATAGCTTGAGTTGGGATAGCAATTATAATAATTTCAGAAAAAGATATAGCTACCTGTAGAGATAAAGTCGCTTTAATATTTTTGTTTAGTATAATTTCAGGGAAATACTTTGTGTTTTTATTTTCTGTGTTAATTGTATCAACAACTTCTTTGTTAATTCCCCAAAGTAAAACATTTTCAAAATTTATAGAAAAGGTTTG
>QNYP01000112.1 GCA_003978675.1 Hydrogenothermus sp. | reverse complement strand
AATATAGTTTTCCGCTTTTTTTATAAAAGTAGTTTTCATAGTCTTTTTTTAAATTTTCATAAAAATCCTCTCCAATCTCATAACAACATTTTCTTATTGATGGAGCAATATATGCAAATTTTGGTTCATCAAAAATTTTCAAGGTATTTTGTATGAAACATATAAAGATAGATAATTTAAATATTTTATACACAGAAAAAGGTGAAGATTTAAATTTTGTTTTGCAAAATTTTAATTTTTCTGAAATTAAACTGCCAAAGCAGATACATTCAAATTTTATAAAGGATGCTTGCGAAGCAGACCTTGAATGTGATGCCCTTTATACAGATAAAAAAAACCTTCCCATAGGTGTTAAGACTGCTGACTGTGTTCCAATTGTTATAACTGATTTTAAAAAAGTTGCAGTAATTCACGCAGGTTGGAGAGGAATTGTCGGTGGTATCATAGAAAATACTTTAAAAATTTTTGATGAACCAAAATTTGCATATATTGCTCCATCAATAAGAAAATGTTGTTATGAGATTGGAGAGGATTTTTATGAAAATTTAAAAAAAGACTATGAAAACTACTTTTATAAAAAAAGCGGAAAACTATATTTTTCATTACAAGAAGCGGTTATAGATAAACTAAAACAATACACAGGAGAAATTTTAGAAAACCATAGATGCACCTACTGTGATAATAAGTTATACTCTTACAGAAAAGGAAATAAAACCGAAAGAATATTAACAATAGCTTGGCTGGAGGAATAATGGGACTGAAGGAGTTTTTAAGTAAGTTGAAAGTAAAAAGAAAACTAAACATAGCAAAAGGTGAATGGATAAAATGTGATAACTGTAAAAACTTAATATATTCTGAAGATTTAAAGAAAAATATGAAAATATGCCCACATTGTGGATATACATTTAGAATGTCTGCAAAAGAAAGGGTAGATTTACTTTTAGACAATATTGAAAATTACGATGTTTTTGAAAATATAAAACCTGTTGATGCTTTAGGCTTTAAAGATACAAAGAAATATAAAGATAGATTAAAAGATGCACAGAATAAAACAGGTTTAAATGATGCGATTATAGTATCCGCTGGAAAAATTTATGATAGAGAGGTTGTCGTTGCTTCAATGGATTTTTCATTCATGGGTGGTAGTATGGGGAGTGTTGTTGGGGCTAAGTTTGTAAGAGGTGCAGAACTTGCAATAAAGAAGAAAGTTCCATTTATTGCAATTGCTTCTTCTGGTGGAGCTAGAATGCAGGAAGGAATTCTGTCTTTAATGCAAATGGCAAAAACTTCAATAGCTATAAATAGACTAAATAAAGAAGGAATTTTGTATATATCAGTGTTAACTGATCCAACAATGGGTGGAGTTTCTGCAAGTTTTGCATTCTTAGGAGATATTATTATTGCTGAAGAAAATAGTTTGATAGGTTTTGCTGGCCCAAGGGTAATAGAGCAAACGATAAAACAAACCCTTCCTGAAGGTTTCCAGAGAGCTGAATTTTTATTAGAAAAAGGCCAGATAGATATGGTAGTTTCAAGGCAAAATTTAAAGAAAACTATATATCAGGTGATAAGATTAACTCATGGATAAAAGTCCAGTGGTTTTTGCAGTAGTTGGTGCGCATAATAGTGGTAAAACCACATTTATAGAAAGTGTTATAAAAATTTTAAAACAGAAAGGTTATAAAGTAGTTGCAATTAAGCATGACCCAAAAGGTAAGGCAAAAACAGATACAAAAGGAAAAGATAGCTGGAAATTCCAACAGGCAGGAGCAGATGAAGTTTTGCTTGTTTCTCCAAATAAGATAACTACCTTTACAAAAATAGAAAAAGAACCTCATCCCCTTGAGATAATTAAAAACTACACAAATGCCGATGCAGATTTTGTTATTTTAGAAGGTTTTAAATGGTATAAAGGTTTTGATAAATATGAAGTAATAAGAAAAGAGGAGAACAGAGAGCTAATGCTGAAAGATAATCCAGAGCTAAAAGGGGTTATCACAGATTACTATAAATTTTTCCCAAGCTTTGATATAAATAAACCTGAAGAATTTGTAAAATTTCTAGAAAAAAATTATTAGTTATTTTTATATTTCCAATGGATAATAGCTCTTGCAATAATTGTTATAAACAGTATGAATACCATTATGACAAATGAAGCAGCCCAAGCTTTTATATGCCAATCTTCGTAAGGTCCCATTGCATAGTTAAATATTGTAACTGTTAATGATGCAACAGGTTCATTCATATTTAGCGTAAAGTATGAATTGTTAAAAGATGTAAATAAAAGTGGAGCAGTTTCCCCAGATACCCTCGATATTGAAAGGATTACACCTGTTAAAATTCCTGTAGCTGCAGCTCTATAAACTATGTCTTTTATAACTTTAAAGTATGAGGCTCCAAGAGCAAATGCAGCTTCCCTTAAAGTCCATGGAACAAGAGATAACATATCTTCTGTAGTTCTTAAAACAACAGGTATCATAATAAATGCAAGAGCTGTAGCCCCAGCCCAACCATTAAACCCTTGTATTTTATCAACAAGTTTTGTCAATAGAGTTAAAAATACGAAAAGTCCAAATAAGACTGTAATCAGGCTCAAAGTTAAATTCAGAAGTTTTGTATTTAGTTTTAAAACTTTATTTACAATAAAATTGATAATTCCTCCAAAAATAATTGCTATTATTGCAGATAAAAATCCAATGGCAATAATACCACCAATATTTATATTTCCAATAGGTTTTACCAAGATTGCATAAATAAATGTTCCAACAACTATAGATGGAACACTTACCATAATATCAGATAGAATAGATACTGTTTTAGCAAATTTTGTTCCTCTAGCATATTCTGCTATAAATGTTCCTGCCAGTATTCCAATTGGAACTCCAATAATAGTTGCAAAAAATACTATTTCTAGCTGTCCAATAAAAGCATTTTTTAAGCCTCCTCCCGGTATTCCTGGGGGAGCAGGGTCTTCCGTAAATAATTCTAAACTTAGCCCTTGAATACCATGCCTTAAAACATCAAATAGTATAAACCCTAGCCAGAATAATCCTAAAAATGCAGCTAGAGCCGAAAGGGTTAAAGCAATAAATCCTTTTATTTTTCTTTTTCTTACATAAGCTTCATTTATTATCATCTAGAATAACCTCTTTCTGCTTTTAAGAGAAAGAATTTTGCTATAGCAAGAATTACAAAGCTAAGAACAAAAAGTATTAAAGCTAAATAAAACAATGAAGATAAATAAATATCTGTATCTGCTTCTGTAAACTCATTTGCTAAAGTAACTGTAATTGTTGCTGCTGCTTCAAACAGAGATAGTGTAATCTGATGGTTATTTCCTAAGACGAAAGCAACTGCCATTGTTTCTCCTAAAGCTCTACCTAAAGCTAAAACTATACCTCCATATATTCCGAGTTTTGCATAAGGTATCATTATATCTTTTATAACATCCCACTTGGTTGCTCCAAGTGCATAAGCAGACTCTTTCATTATATTCGGAGTTAAATTTAGAGAATCTCTAGCTATACTTGCTATAAATGGGACTATCATAATAGATAGAACAACGCTGGCTGTGAATAAATCTATTCCTTGGGGTTCCCCTTCAAATAATTTTCCTATTAAAGGAATCTGTCCCAAAGTTTTTTGGAGAGCAGGTTCCACATATTCAGCCATTATAGGGGCTAATGTAAAAAGTCCCCACATACCGTAAATTATACTTGGTATGGCTGCAAGCATTTCTATAGCAACACCTATAGGACTTTTCAAAAAGTGAGGAGAGACTTCCGTCAGAAATATAGCGATACCTAAAGCCACAGGAATAGCAAATAGGAGTGATAAAACAGTTGTTATAAATGTTCCATATAGAGGAGCTGCTGCTCCAAATATCTCATTTACAGGATCCCAGTTCTCAGTAAAAATAAAATTTAATATTCCAAATCTATGAATAGCTAAAGATGATTCGTTATATAGAATAAGTATTGTTGAAAATATAAGAGTTAAAACTAAAAATGAAGCAGAAAAAGAAACAATTCCAAAAATAATATCAGATAGCGGAAGTTTTCTTTTCATCATCCCTTCCTAAACTTTGTAAGCAAAAAATGATTATATCAAAAAAGAGGGCATAAAGCCCTCAGTAATTAGTAAGCTTAACAGCAGCAGGAGCAGCATTTATGGAGCAATTCCATTTTTCTCCCAATATTTGTATATCTTTTCTTTTAATTCTTTAGGAAGAGGAACGTAATCCAGTTTTATTGCAATTTCATCTCCATGTTCAAATGCCCATTTAAAGAACTTATTTACTTTTTTGTTAGCTGATGATTTTTCTCTTGCTTCAAGTATAAAAGATGCCCCTGCTATAGGCCAAGCATTTTTTCCAGGAGCATTAACCATCCAAAGATAAAAGTGTTTATTTGGGTCAAAATTTGCAGTAGCACCTGCATCCTTGAAAGATTGTATAGATGGAGCTACAAAATTACCTGCAGGATTTTTTAGAAGTGTATAAGCAAGTCTGTTTTGTTTTGCATAAGCAAATTCAACATAACCAATAGAATATCTTAATCTTTTTACATAGTTTGCGACACCTTCGTTTCCTTTCCCACCAATTCCAACAGGCCATTTAACAGCTTTTCCAGCTCCAACTTTTTGCTTCCAATCAGGACAAGCTTCTGCCAAATAAGTTGTAAATATAGCAGTTGTTCCTGAACCATCAGACCTATGAACCACATTTATCTTTTTATGAGGAAGATTAAGATTTGGGTTTAAAGCTTTTATTTTTGGATTATCCCAGTATTTTATATCTCCAAGATATATATGACATATAGTGTCGGCATCAAGTCTTAACTTTCCAGCTTTTACTCTTGGGATATTTACAACAGGAACAACTCCACCAATAATAGCTGGAAACTGGTAAAGCTTATATTCATCTAGCTTTTGTGGTTTCAAAGGAGCATCAGAAGCCCCAAAATCAACAGTTCTGTTTTTGATTTGCCTTATACCACCACCAGAACCTATAGACTGGTAGTTTAATTTTATACCTGTTTCTTTATAATACATGTATGCCCATGCAGAATAAACAGGATACGGGAACGTCGCCCCCGCACCATTTATTGTTTCGCCAGCTAAAGTTTGGGAAGCTACTACTCCTGATAAAGCTACTGCTGTAATTACTTTTCTCATTTATATTTCCTCCATTTTTTTCTTAAATTTTAACCTTTAGAAGAACCACTGTGAAGTAAACTTAATTCTTTTTACTTTTTTATCTCCAATAGCTTTTCCATAATCATCTTCCTGATAAGCTATACCTACTTTGGTTGTATTTCCTCTAAGATACCAGTTTACCCCAAATACATAAGATTTAAGTTTGTAATCGCTTCCACCATTTTTCCACTTTTTCCATTCTTCGTATCTTGCAAAAGGTGCTATATAATAAGCCTGAGGAATTACATACTCACCAGTAATATACCATCCATTGGATTTTCCAACTTCATAAATTGTATCTGTAAAGTCCTTTTCTACACCGTCAAAATCAAAGTATTCATACTGTACAAATGCACCTTTGTAGTGCGCTGAAAATTCATAATTTATTAAAGTTCTATCCATAGTGTGTGTTCCACTATTATCTTTATATTTAACTTTAGGAAGTCTCCAGTATCCTACACCTACTTCAATATGCTTTCCTTTACTAAAATAAGTTTCAGTTCTTTTTGTTTCCTCCCATCCAGGAATTGGAGATATAAATATACATATAATCTTGCTCTATAATTTTTCCACTTGCATCCTGTAAGTCATTTCCTACAGCATCATGGAATTTTCCAGAGTATATACCATCACCTATTGCAAATTGATAATGTATTTTCTTTTTCCAGTTTCCATAAATTTGGGCATTTGTTGCACGACGGTTATGTGATACAAATTGTGCTGCCTCATCTGCTACGTGTGGACGGTCATAGTGAACAACCCATGCAGATTTTACAGTTTCTGTTCTTGATACATCTATTTTTCCTCTGTAAAACTTAAAGTTAACTAAAGAAGTTCCAAAAGGCTTTTTAATTTTTAAATACGCATCACCGACATTGAAGTTTTGTTCCCCTTTATCTTGGTAGTTTGCTTTATCGTTTCTAATATCCATAGTAAATGATACATGTTTAGAAAACCCAACACCTACTTCAAATCTCATACGTCTTAAATAAGCGTCCCAAAGATTAATATCATCCTTTGTTGGATCATTGTAATCCACTTTGTAATTTTCAAATGTTGACTGAAGTCTAATTCCAAGTTTTACATACATATCAGGATTATCAAAAGCTCTAATTTTCATATTTGGATGAGTTTCTTTACCAAGTAAAAATTCAGGAGAGTCTTTTTTGATAACATTTGCATGTTTTACAAATTTTTTCTCTTCTTTTTTATCCAGCTTAAGAGCCTCTTCTTTTGTTATAATGCCCTTTTCATATAGTTTTTTAACAATAGGATTTTCAATCTCTGCACCAATTACAGAAGTTGCAGAAACCAAAGCCAGAGCCAATGTTAATTTTTTCATTGAAACCTCCTACAAATGCCCAAATTTATGGAAACTGGAAAAAGAAAATACATTATCAATTTGCAATAGGTGATGGTATATACTCTGGAAAATTCCATGATGCTGTAGGAAATGACTTACAGGATGCAAGTGGAAAAATTATAGAGCAAGATTATATGTA
>QNYP01000099.1 GCA_003978675.1 Hydrogenothermus sp. | reverse complement strand
ATTTGGAAGTTCTACATAAACAATGTCTCCCAATTGATGTTGTCCATAATCTGTTATTCCAACAACTGCAGTATTTGCGTCTACTTTTATCCATAGATGGTCTTTAGTGTAATATAGGTCGGCAATTTATGGCTATTGAGGATTTCAAAGTAATTGACGACCTATATTACACTAAAGACCATCTATGGATAAAAGTAGACGCAAATACTGCAGTTGTTGGAATAACAGATTATGGACAACATCAATTGGGAGACATTGTTTATGTAGAACTTCCAAATAAAGGTGAAACTGTAGAAGCAGGAGAAAAAGTAGCATCTGTTGAATCTGTTAAGGCTGCAGTTGATATGATATCTCCTTTAACTGGAGAGATTATCGAAATAAATGAAGAATTAAAAGATGAACCAAATTTAATAAATACAGACCCTTACGGAGATGGTTGGGTTTATGAAATGAAACTTTCTGACCCAACAGAAATTGAAGATTTAATGACTGCAGAAGATTACAAAGCATACTTAACAGAAGTAGAAGAGGAAGAGTTTTAAAATGGGAAAGTATTTCTTGATTAGTGCTTTTGGAGAAGATAAACCGGGAATTGTTGCATCTGTAAGTAAGATTTTATACGAAAATGGATTTAACCTAGAAGACTCCACTATGTCTCGTTTAGGTGGAGAATTTACCATAATGCTTGTTGTTTATACAGATAAAGATATATCAAAAGAAGACATGGAAAAGCTTTTTAAGCCAGTTGTTAGTCAACTTGGATTAAATATTTATGTAAAGGAAATTAAATATACTCCTAAAAAACAATCTAAAGATAAAGTTTACAGAATAGTAGTATATGGAGCAGATAAACCAGGGATAGTTTACAATGTTGCAAAGATTCTTGCAGATAAAAGAATAAATATCGTAGATATGACTACTGAAAAATCAGGGGATTTATATGTATTAATTACAGAAGTTGAAATTCCTGAAAATGTTTCATTTGAAAAATTAAAAGAAGAAATAAACACTTTAAAAGAAGATATGAGTATAGATGCTTCCTGTGAAGAAATAGAGGTGATAGAGTTATAAGATGAAAAAATTAGAAATACTTACTTATCCAGATAGCAGATTAAAACAAATATCAAAACCAGTGGAAGATTTTGGGAAAGACTTTAAAGAATTTGTAGACAATTTAGTTTATACAATGTATAACTCTCCTGCAGGAGTTGGTATTGCTGCTCCACAGGTTAACAAACATATTAGAACTATTATTGTTGACTGTTCTAACTACAAGCATAAAAAAAATAAGAAAAACCATGGGCTCCTAATACTATCTAATCCTAGAATTATTGCCCATGATGGAGAAATTATCATTAGAGAAGGATGTTTAAGTGTTCCTGATTATACTGGTAATGTAAAGAGGCATTATTGGATAAAAGTAGAAGCCCAAGATATAAATGGAAATACAATTGAATTTGATACAGAAGGGTTTGAGGCTGTTGTTATACAACATGAGTTAGACCATTTAGATGGTAAATTGTTTATTGACAGAGTAGCATCTCCTAAAGATATTTTTAAAAGAAAAGTTTATAAGAAATAGAGGACACCGTTCAGAGGTGATAAAAAATGATAAAAGTTTATAAAATATTAAGTAAAAAACCTCTTACTAAGTGTCCTTCGCCTGCCTCTCTACGGGGCAGGGATTTACTATCCGTTATCCTTACCAAAATGGTAAGGACTCACGGAATACTTTTTAGCCTTTGCTTCTACGGGATTTTATCCCTCCACAAAGGCAAATTAAAACACAAAAAAGTAAGTAATGTAGTATGGTCTTTGAAAAGACCTTTATTCATATTTTATTACATTTTTGATTAATTTCAAAAGGGGGATTTATATGGAAACAATCAAAGAATGGGATATAAAATTTGAACTTGTAAAAACAAAAAAAGGTGCTTTACTTCATAAAATCACAATAGATGAAAATCACTTTTTCTTAGAGCAAAACCCATTAAAAGATAGTAAATATGGAGTTGCTTATAGAAAACTAAAAAATATGTATCCTGAGTTTTATATGTTTTGGGAGATAAAAAATAACAAATATACAGGAAGGCTTTTAACTGGAGTTATTTTAGACAAATCAGATATAGATACATTCTTATCAGATGTATTAAAGGACGAAAACTATAAAACTTATGAAGATGTTAAAGAAGAAATAGAAAAGTAAATTGAAACAAAGATTAGATAAATTTTTAGTAGAAAAGGATTTAACTGAAAGTAGAGAAAAAGCAATAGAGCTTATAAAAGCTGGTTTCGTAAAGGTAAATGGAAAACCTATAAAAAAGCCATCCTTTAAAGTATCAGAAAAAGACAATATAGAAATAGAAAAACAGTTTCCATATGTTTCAAGGGCAGGATTAAAATTAGAAAGGGCTTTAACAGTTTTTAATTTATCTGTCAAAGATAAAGTCTGTTTAGATATAGGAGCATCAACAGGTGGGTTTACAGATTGTTTATTAAAATTTGGAGCAAAAAAAGTTTACGCAGTAGATAGTGGAACAGACCAACTTCATCAAAGTCTAAAAAATAATCCAAAAGTTATCTCAATGGAGCAAACAAATGCAAGATATTTAACAAAATCTCAAATCCCAGAAGAAATTGAGTTTTTAGTTTGTGATGTTTCTTTTATTTCTGTTTTAAAAATACTTCCAAATATAAAGCAATTGTTAAAAGAAGATTTTGAAGGAGTAGTGTTGATAAAGCCTCAATTTGAACTTAGTAGAGAAAAGTTAAAAAAAGGTGTTGTAAAGAAAAAAGAATTTCATATACAGGCAATAGAAAAGGTACTAAATGGTCTAAAAGAAGCAGGTTTTGGAATTTGTAATTTAGATTTCTCTATGCCTTTTGGCACAGATGGAAATATTGAATTTATAACTCATATAAACTTTTCTGAAAATTTTATAAAAAGTGATACAATTAAATCTATAGTAGATAAAGCTCATATTAAATTCAAAGAGGAAAAGGATGGAAGTTCTGGACTATCATAAACTAAAGATTTTTAAAACAGTTGCAGATTTAAAAAGCTTTTCTAAAGCTGCAGAGGTTCTATTTCTAACCCAACCAACAGTAACTCTTCAGATAAAAAAGTTAGAAAACTATTTAGGAGTTACTCTTTTAAAAAGAGACAAATCTGGAATTTCTTTAACAGAGGAAGGAAAACTTTTATATGAATATGCTAACAAGATTATAGAAGATTATATACAAATGGAGGAAGCCTTATCTTCTATAAAAAGAGATTTTTCTAAAATTCTGGTTATTGGAGCAAGTTCTACAATAGGAGAATTCCTACTACCTAAATTTTTACCATCATTTTTGCAGGAGCGTAAAAATTTAAAACTTAATCTTTTTATTGGAAACTCAAAAGCTGTTGAAGAAGGAATACTGTCTAGGAACTTCTATATAGGACTAGTGGAAGATGAAATATCTTCAAATAAAATATCTGCTACAGCTTTTTATGAAGATGAGATTGTTTTAATAGCAAATGCAAACTGTGATATATCAGAAGAAATAGAAGTTGACCAGATTAAAAACTATGAATTTATATTTAGGGAAAAAGGTTCTGGAACAAGAAATATAGTAGAGACTGCTTTAAGAAAACAAGGAATAGAAATAAAGCCAAACATTGAAATTAGCAGTAGCAAAGCAATTGCAAGGATGGTTGCAAATTCTAGATACTTGGCATTTGTTTCTAGGCTTGTAATAGAAAATGAACTAAAACTTAAAAGCTTAAAGATAGTAAAAGTTAAAAACTTCCAAATAAAAAGAAAGTTCTCATACATAACCCAGAAAAATATAAGATTACCATCTACTGAAAGGGAGTTTATAAATAAACTATTTGAGTTTGAATTTTAAATAACCCCGCTTTTCAATATATCGTGAAGATGAATAAGCCCAATTACTTTATTATTTTCGACGACTGGCAATACAGTAATATTATATCTTTCCATTTTTTCTAAGGCCTCTATTACTAACATATCCTTTGTTATACTTCTGGGGTTTTCTGTCATCGCATCTCTACATAGACTGTTATCTATACTTCCTCCGTTTTTTATAAATCTTCTTAAATCTCCGTCAGTTATTATTCCTTTTATATTTTTATTCTCATCTACAGCAATGGCACAGCCAAAGCCTTTTTCAGACATAACAATCACAGTTTCATTAAGAGGAGTTTCAGGGCTAACTAGAGGGAGTTCATCATCTTTATGCATTATTTCATCAACCTTCATTAATTTCTTTCCAAGTGAACCTCCTGGATGAAACATAGCAAAATCTCTTTCTGTAAAACCCCTTTGTTTTAGTAATGCTATTGCTAATGCATCTCCTAATGCTAAAGTTGCTGTTGATGATGAAGTTGGTGCAAGGTTTAAAGGACAAGCTTCTCTTTTTACATTTAAAAATAGATGTATATCACTTTCTTTTGCCAGTTTAGAATTTGGATTATTTGTTATTGCAATAATTGGATTTCCCCATCTTTTGATTGTTGGAATTATTGCAAGAAGTTCTGGAGTTTCCCCACTGTTTGAAATAGCTATAATTGTATCTTCTTTAGATATCATTCCAAGGTCTCCATGAATTGCCTCTGCAGGGTGAAGAAAGAAGGAAGGAGTCCCTGTTGATGCTAAAGTTGCAGATATTTTTTTACCAATTAAACCAGACTTTCCCATTCCGGTAATAATTACTTTTCCCTTTGTGTTTAGGATAAGATTTACTGCCCTTTCAAAGTTTTGATTTAGAGCTTGTTTTAAATCTTTTAATGCATTTATTTCTTCTTCTATGGCATTTTTACCTATTTCTAAAACTTCTGATTGCATTTATACCTCTTGGTCATTATTAATATTTGCTAAACTATTGGCAGGACAACCTCCACAACTTCCACAACCACTTTGCCTGTTAATGCCAAGCTTATCTAAATAATCAAAAGAATACTCTATAGTAGTGCCTTCTTCATCTGTAAAATATATAACCTCTCTAATAAAGTCATATCCTTTTACACAAAGTTTTTTCCCTTCTATCTCTACAAGAGTATCGATTTCTGGTAAATCCTTTCTTATAGAGTAATTTTCTCTTTCAAAAGAAAGACAGCACATTAATCTACCACATATTCCTGTAAATTTAGCTGGAGTTGGAGGTAGATTTTGCTCTTCTAGCATTTCCACATTGACAGTTTCAAACTTATCTAAGAACAGAGAACAGCAACACTGCTGACCACAAACTCCTATTGCTCCGGATATTTGAACACCATCTCTAACACCAACCTGTCTCATTTCTATTCTAATTTTTAGTCTCTTTGCCAAATCCCTAACCAGTTGTCTAAAATCTACCCTTCCCTCTGCTGTATAGTAAAATATAATTTTATTTCTATCTAAAGGAATGTAGGCTTTTAAAAGGTTCATTTTAAGACCTAATTTTTCGGCAAATTCTCTGCAAATATCTAGAGCTTTTTCTGCCTCATCTTCATATTTGTCAAACACCAAAATATCATTTTTGGTAGCTTTCCTAACAAATTGATATTTTCCTTGAGTTTCTTCTGTAGGAACTGCATTGCCTAGTGTTAATACTAATTCTTCACCTTTTTCTGATTTTATTACTATAAAATCACCTTTTTTTAAATATAATGGAGCTTCTTGTAATTCATCAAACTTATTTGTATCTAAGAACCGTATTCTAACAGTTTTTGTTTTTGGTTTTTCTATGTTAATCATAATTGTTCTCCATACTCAAGTTTTTAAATTTAAATATAATCCTTCAAATACTAATTTTCTTTTAACACCTTTTTCTAAACTAATTTTTGCTTTTTCAAACTCACTAACAAACTTTTCGTAAACAGTTAACTTTATTAGTCCTTTTAATAAAGCTTTTTCTAACATAATACTTATTA
>QNYP01000098.1 GCA_003978675.1 Hydrogenothermus sp. | reverse complement strand
TTCCGCGTGGAAGGGCGTGTGATCAGCGGATAAAAGCTACTCCGGGGATAACAGGCTAATCCCGCCCGAGAGCTCACATCGACGGCGGGGGTTGGCACCTCGATGTCGGCTCGTCGCATCCTGGGGCTGTAGCCGGTCCCAAGGGTTGGGCTGTTCGCCCATTAAAGCGGCACGCGAGCTGGGTTCAGAACGTCGTGAGACAGTTCGGTCCCTATCCGCCGCGGGCGCAGGATGCTTGAGAGGAGTCGTCCCTAGTACGAGAGGACCGGGACGAGGCAGGCTCTGGTGTATCGGTTGTCCCCCAAGGGCAGTGCCGAGTAGCCACCCTGCTACGGGATAAGCGCTGAAAGCATCTAAGCGTGAAGCCCACCTCAAGATTAGGCATCCCGCACCTTTATGGTGCCTGAAGGGCCGTGGGAGACTACCACGTTGATAGGCCGCAGGTGGAAGCTCAGCGATGGGTGTAGCCGAGCGGTACTAATCGCCCGTGAGGCTCGGCCTCTTACTTCTTAATACCTCTATTACCTTTGTCCCTTATTCTATTGCTCGTAGCCTTTGGCTACAATTTGCTATGAGCAAAATTGCCAGTCCCCTGGTGGCCATAGCGGAGGGGTTACACCCGGTCCCATTCCGAACCCGGCAGTTAAGCCCTCCTGCGCCTATGATACTGGCCGCGAGAGCGGTCGGGAAAGTTGGTCGCCGCCGGGGTTAGTTAAAAAAATTTTTATTCAATTAAAATCTTACTTCCTTCCTCGTTGATTTCTAAGATTTTATATTCAGCACTTATATTTACTTCATTAAAAGCTTTTACCATTCCAGAACCAATTTTATCAAAATTTTCTTTAGCTAAGGCTATCATACAACTTCCTGCACCACTTAAAGAAACTCCCAAAGCTCCATTTTCAAGGGCACGTTTAATAACTTTATCAAAATTTGGGATTAATTGTTTCCTATATGGCTGGTGGAGTTTATCATTCATTGCAATCTTTAAGAGCTCATAATTCTTATTCACTAGAGCTGATATAAATAAAGATACTCTCTGAATATTATAAACTGCATCTTTTATAGAAATATTTTCTGGTAAAACACTTCTTGCTTTTTCTGTAGAAAGTTCAAAATCCGGAACAACCACAACTGCTTTTATATCCTTAGGAAAAGGTATTTTACTATAGTAAGTATTTTCACCCTCTATACAGGCAGTTATTAGTCCTCCTTTCCATGCAGGTAAAAGATTATCAGGATGTGGCTCAAACTGATACGCAATTTTAAAAAACTCTTTATCTGTTGGTTGTTTTTTGTTTGCATAAAATCCTGCAAGTATCCCTGCTACTATAGCTGTTGCACTACTTCCTAAACCTCTAGAAACAGGGATGTTTATAATTTGTTTAACTTTGACTCCATGAAATTCATTACCTAAAAATTGACATGTAGTTTTTAGAACTTTTACAAAAAGATTTTTATCAGGATTTTCAAATTCAGGAAATTTTGGATATGTTTCTATTTCAATAGAGTCGTTTTCTTCAACTATAAATTCGTTATATAGATTTAAAGCTATACCTAAAGTATCAAAACCAGCTCCAAGGTTAGCTGATGTTGCAGGAACTTTTATTCTTAAAGCTTTCATAAACTTTCTTTTATCCTCCCTTCTAGAATATCTACATACTCTTTTATGCCTTTTTCAAGGGTATATTTTGGAACAAATCCTAGTTCTTCTTTAATTCTTGTCATATCTGCCTGTGTATATTCTTGATAAAAATCATAAGGACAATCGAAGTATTCCGGTTCAAAGTCTGTTCCTAAGCTTTTATTTAAAAGGGCAATAACTTCGTTAAATGAACGAGCTTCTCCACTTCCTACGTTGTATACAGTTGACTTTGGAGCATTCATTGAAAGTATAGTTGCATCTACTGCATCTTTTACATAAACAAAATCTCTTTTCTGCTCTCCCCATTTAAATATTCGTGGTCTTTTCCCCTGTTTCATTTGTTTATAAAGCTGATATATCATACTTGCAAATTTCCCTTTATGGGATTCTCTTGGACCATAAACATTAAAGTATCTAACCCCAACAACTTTGATACCTGTTTTTTCTGAAAATTCTTCTGCAATATTATCCATAATATATTTAGAAAATGCATATACATTTTCAGGGTGTTTTTCTCTATCTTCTTTTAAAGGGACATGTTCTTTTACATTTCCATAAACAGAAGCGGAAGAAGCATAAACAACAATAGACTCATTATCATATGCTAGTTCTAGTATATTCTTAAAGCCATCTACATTTTTTCTCATCATTAAATCTTGGTCTTGAACAGTTGTATCTGTAATAGATGCAAGATGAAAAATTACATCCAATTTAATATCATCTACTTTAAAAAATAATTCATCTGTAGAGACATCACAAGATAAGACTTCTCCTTTAAAGCCTATTAGATTTTTAAAGTTTGCACTAGAAAAATCATCTAATATTAATATTTTTGCTTGAGGATACATAGATTGAAGTTTTAATGCTAAATTTGAGCCAATAAATCCTGCTCCACCTGTTATAAGTATATTTGATATATTTTGCATCTTTTCTCCCTTTTACATTGGTTCTATATAAAATAATTCCTGTCCATATTCAACAGGTTGTCCATTCTCAACAAGTATTTTTACAATTTTACCGTTTATATCACTTTCAATTTCATTCATTACCTTTAATGCCTCAATTATGCAAAGAACCTGTCCTTTCGAAACTACATCTCCTTCTTCAACAAACGGAGGAGCTCCTGGAGAAGGAGCCCTATAAAAAGTTCCTATTAGCGGTGATTTAATAACATGATAATTTTTTTCCTCTTTAGCCCGAGCCTCTGCTGATGGAGCTTGACTTGGAGTTATATATTCTTTTATCTCAACAGAAGGAGAAGACGAAGGAAATATATTCTGAACTTCTTTAGGTCCTACATACTGCTTAACTTTTATTTTAACTCCTTCTTTCTCTATTTCAACTTCTTCTATTTTGGTCCCCTCTATTTTCTCTATTATTTCAAAAACAAACTTTTCATCCATAGTAAATCCCCACTAAAATTTTATTCATTAACTCTTTCTATATAATCTCCTGTTCTTGTATCAACTTTTATTTTATCTCCAACGTTTATAAATAATGGAACCTGAACTGTAGCTCCTGTATCTATTTTTGCAGGCTTTAATGTGTTTGTTGCTGTATCACCTTTAAATCCTGGCTCTGTTTCTATTACTTCATAAACTGCTGATTTTGGAAGTTCTACACCAATTGGTTGTCCCTGATCTAAGAATATGAATACCTCCATACCTTCCTTTATATATTGACCCTCGTGCTCCATAGCTGATGATGGAACTGCAATCATATCTCCTGTATTTGCATCAATAAACCAATAAGAATCTCCATCAAAATAAGAATATGCCATTTGTCTTTGTTCAAAGTCTGCAAGTTCTATTGAATCTGAAGATTTAAATGTTATTTCGTTTACATTACCAGTTCTCATATTTTTAGCTTTAACTCTAACAAACGCCTGACCTTTTCCTGGCTTCACATGGTCATATCCTAAAACTCTGTAAGGTTGACCATCAACAACAATAAACATATCTTTTTTTATCTGGTTAATTCCAATCTTAATTCCCAATGTAATACCTCCAAGAAAATTTGCATAATAATTTTAACATTTATGACTAATTTAATAAATTTTTGTAAAATTAAATTAAAAAGGAGGATGTTTTGAAAGTTCATATAAAAGATTTAGAAGATTTATATAATTTTGCTAAAGAATTTTCAAAATGTCTGAAAGGTAATGAATTAATTCTCCTATATGGAGATTTATCAGCAGGAAAAACAACATTTACTAAAGCATTAGTGTCAAGTATATATAAATCCTTAGAAAATGAAGTAAATTCTCCAACTTTTACTGTAATGAATGTTTATGAAACTCCAAAATTTCCTATTTACCATATAGACTTATATAGAGTTAAAGAATTTGATATATCAGATATAGTTGGAAATGGTCTAATAATAGTTGAATGGGCAAACTTTCAAGATTTTTCAGGTTATGATACCCCAAAGATTGAAATAAAGATAGAATTAAAAAATGATAGAAGAATTTTCTACATAAACGGAAATAATATAGAGAAATGTTTAAAGAGCTAATTTGAGAAGGCGGGGGAATACCCCCTGTAAAATTTTATTCTAAGATTTCTAAAACTGCTCTTTTATTTGATTTTCTAGCAACTGCAGCAAGTAGAGTTCTTAATGCTCTAGCAGTTCTTCCCTGTCTTCCAATTACTTTTCCTAAATCTTCAGGAGCAACTTTTAATTCTATTACAGTTGTTTTTTCTCCCTCTATTTCTTTAACTTCAACTTTGTCTGGATGGTCTACTAAAGACTTTGCAACAAATTCTACTAATTCTTGCATTTTGCTCATTTGTTTCTACCTCCGTTTGTGTTTTCTCTACTTTCCTCTTGGGATTTCTATTTCTTCTAATCCAAACGCTTTTAGGATTTTAGCAGCTCTTTCTGTAGGTTGAGCTCCTCTATCTAACCATTTTTTAGCTTTTTCAATATCTATATTCCCAGTTTTTAATATAGGGTCATACGTTCCTATATACTCTATGTAGTCTGATTCTCTTGGCTTTTTGCTATCCACAACTACCATTTTGTAAACTGGATGCTTCTTTCTACCGTGTCTAGCCAGTCTAATTTTTACCAAAACCTGCTACCTCCATACAATATAATTTAGAATGGAAAATTAAATGGAAATTTCATTTTACCAGATTTTTTCATTTTTTTCATCATTTTCTTCATTTCTTTATACTGTTTTAAAAGTTTATTAACATCCATTATTGTAGTTCCACTACCTTTTGCTATTCTTCTCTTTCTACTTCCATTTATTATATGTGGGTTTTGTCTTTCTTCTGGTGTCATTGAATTTATTATAGCTTCTATTTTAACTAGTTGTTTTTCATCAACTTTTAGGTCTTTTATTTTGCTTCCTATTCCTGGAATCATTTTTAGAATATTTTCTAATGGCCCTAGATTTCTTATCATTTGGAGCTGTTCTTTCAAATCTTCAAGGGTAAATTCAGCGTTCATTACCCTTTTAGCCATAGCTTCTGCTTTATCTTCATCTATGGCTTTTTGCATTTTTTCGATTAGAGATTGAATATCACCTAAACCTAGTATCCTCTGGGCAACTCTATCGGGATGGAATTGCTCAAAATCTTCTATTTTCTCTCCAATACCAACAAATTTAATAGGAACCCCTAAAACTTTTCTTACAGATAAAGCTATTCCTCCTTTTGCATCACCATCTAGTTTCGTTAAAATTACTCCAGTTAAACCTACTCTATTGTGGTATTCTTGGGCAGTATTTATAGCATCTTGACCTTGCATTGCATCAGCTACATATAAAACCTCATGAGGTTGGACTTTTTCTTTTATTTGAACTAGTTCTTCCATTAATTCTTCATCAATATGTAGCCTTCCTGCTGTATCTAGAATCAAGTAAGATAAGCCTGCATTTTTCGTTTGCTCTACGATTTTTTCTGTAAGTTTTATAGCATCTTTTTCTTCCTCATCAACAAAACAAGGAATATCTATTTTTTGAGCTAATGTGCATAGTTGTTTTGCCGCAGCAGGTCTTCTAACGTCTGTTGAAGCAACTCCTACTGTATAACCTTTTGATTTTAAGTAATTTGCTAATTTGCCTGCAGTTGTTGTTTTACCTGTCCCTTGAAGACCTACAAGCATTATAATTGTTGGAGGTTTTTCTGCCTTTATTAGAGGAGTTTCTTCTCCAAGTATTTCAAGAAGTTCATCGTAAATTAATTTAATTACTGTTTCACCGGCATTTAAGCCTTTTATAACTTCCTGCCCAAGAAGTTTTTTCTTTATATCTTTTAAAAACTGCTGAACTACTTCTATATTTACATCTGCTTCAATTAATGCTTTTCTTATATCCTTTAAAGCTTCATCTATAGTTTTTTCATCTAACTTTTTAGCTCTTTTCAGTTTTTCAACTACAGATGAAAATTTTTCTGTTAGTAGCTCAAACAATGTGAATTACCTCTTTTTTTATTTTTTGTTTTATTTTATTATAAGCTTTTTAATAAAAAATCTAAATAAGGGATTTATGAAAAAAGTTTTATCTGTTTTACTTTTAATGTTTTATTTTACATACTCCAAACCTTTGGAAAATAATAGTAATTTTGAGTATAACAATAACATTTTAATAATCGGTGTTCCTTTATTTTTAATATCTTTATCTATAGACAACAAAGTAAAAGATATTATCCAAAATAATAAAAATAGCATTTTAGACACAACTACTAATATTTTTGATTTTGCAGGCTCAAAGTTTGTATATTTTATACCTATTTCTATGGCTCTTTTAGCAAAACACAATAAAAACACCAAGCTGTTTGAAGCATCTAAAACTGCTATTTCTTCTTCAATATTGTCCACATTAACTATTACTATATTAAAACTATCTATTAATAGAGAAAGACCTGATAAATCAGATAAAAATTCTTTTCC
>QNYP01000097.1 GCA_003978675.1 Hydrogenothermus sp. | reverse complement strand
GGATTAAAAACAATATTTATAACAACAGGAAAATATAAGGAAGAGGATATTCCATCGGATTTTAAGCCTGATTATATTGTAAATTCTTTAAAAGAGGTAATTTTAGGGGGAGTGGTATGAATAAAAAATTATGGTATGTTTCTATTATTGTTATTTTGTTTTCTGCATTTGCTAGTTTTTGGGGGATAAAGCTTTATGGTGCAACAAAGGCAGAGAAAGAATTTAAAAATTTTGTTCAATCTACAAATCTAGATAAATTTTATGATATCAAAGTTGAAAATTTTGATTTTAATCCTTTTACAAGAGAGTTTATATTTAAAAATCTTCATATAAAACCAAAATTTGCAGAAAATCAACCTATAGAAATAGAAGAACTTAGGTTAAAATTTGAAGAGCTAAAGGATGGATTTGTTTTTTCTCTAAAAACTGAAGATTTAAAATCGAAATATGAGAACAAACAGATTTCTCAAGATGGAAAGCTGATTCTTAAATACAAAAATAAAGTTTTAGAGTTCAAAGATGAGAGCAAAATAGAAAATTATTTCAGGTTAAAGACAGAACTTGAACTTGAAAATTTTGATAGTAAGATATTCTCTCTTTTAAAGAAATTATATAGATATTTGATTGTAAATTTAAATAATAACTTGCAAAATACATATCCATATCTTATAAATGATGAAGATTTTATATTGCTAATAAGTAAGTTGGCTATGGTTATACCCGAAGATATTGAAGTGGAATATGAAGAAAGAGGTTTTTCTGAAATTCTACTTGAAAACCTTGCGAAAGAAACTGGCAAAGATAAGGAATTTTTAAGGAAAGAGCTTATAAAAGATATAAATAAAGAAATAAAAAGAGAAAAAAATGAAAATCTAAAAAAACTCTTAGAAGCATTTGCTTACTTTTTAGAAAATAAAAAAGGTAAACTAAAAGTAGAAATTGAAAATAAAGATTCCCTCTCTTTTCAGGATATAATTGCACTCTATGTTGCAAATAGAGATGCAAATCTTGTTATGAATAAACTATCTGATAAAATAACCATTAAAGTAGAGTTTGAGAAATAAATGATAAGAAAGTTAAAAATATACGCAGAGCTTGTAAAATTTGAGCATACAATTTTTGCACTTCCATTTGCAATAGCTTCTGTTTTTATCGTTTATAAAGGACTGCCAAAGCTGGATAAACTTTTTTGGATAATTATTGCTCTGGTTGCAGGAAGAACAGCAGGAATGGCATTTAATAGATTTTTTGATTTACCTTTTGATAAATTAAACCCCCGCTCTCAAAACTGGGCTTCTGTTAAAGGTTTAGTTAAACCTGTAGAAATTTTTATTTTGGCTATTATTTCTTCAGTTGGTTTGATGTTTTCAGCTTATAATCTTAATAAGCTTGCTTTTTATTTGTCTCCTGTGGCAATTTTACTGCTTGTTATCTATCCACTTGGAAAAAGATTTACAAATTTTGTCCATTTGATTCTTGGAGCTGTATATTTTGTTATACCTATTGCTGTTAGTGTTGCTCTACTTGGTAGAGTTGAAATTTCAGCTATTTTTTTAGGACTTGGTATGGCTTTTTGGGTTGCTGGATTTGATATTTTATATGCTTTACAGGATATAGAGTTTGATAAAAAAGTTGGACTTCATTCAATTCCGTCTAAATTTGGTATAAAAAAATCCTTAGTTTTTGCAAGAACTTTTCATTTTTTAACATTTATATTTTTAATTCTAACAGGATATTTTGCCAAGCTTGGAACTATTTATTTTGTAGGAGTTATTATTCTGTCTGCTTTTTTAGTTTATGAGCATTCTTTAATAAAGGAAAATGATTTATCTAAAATAAATAAAGCTTTCTTTACGATAAATGGCTATGTTAGTATTTTATATATGGTTGTTGTGATTATGGATGTTTATTTTTGATTTCATTTTATTCTTATAGTATAAAGTACATCTTGGTTTTCAAGAATGTAGAAAAATAGCTTCTTATATGCCTTTTTTCTGAGGGTTTTTATAGATTTTCCCTCTAAAGAGGTTATTAATTCTCCGTTAAAAATTAAATTAAAAATAACCTTATCTTCCAATTGCTTATATTGTTCTTTTACATCTGCTATTTTTCCTTTTAATAGGTATTTAACCATATTCTGATAATTTATTTCCCTACCTTTATCTGTTCTTACCCATAGATAGTAGTGTAAAAAATATTTTTGGAATATCCTTCCTTGAATTTCTTTTGAAAAATTAGAACTGTCTTCAGTAAGGATATAAATAAAGCTGTAAAATTTGTTTAAAGCCTTATTTTTATATATATTTTGGTCTTGTGTATATTCTATTAAATTTTTTAGTTTTGTTCTTTCTATAAATTCATTTATGCAGTCATAAGAAGATAGAAGATTAAATGTTTTTAAGGCATAAGATATTTTCTTGTTTAGTCTAAACTGCTCTATAAACTGTTTTATTTTAAGATGATATATAGCTTTTCCGAATGTTCTTGAATATTCAAACTTGACAGGATTTTTAAAAGTTTGAATAATTATATCTTCTTTTTCATCAATGTATTTATCTATTTTGTCAAATCCTACAAATTTTAGTTTTTTACCCATCTTATTTCTCTTTCTTATATTTTTAAGCGGGCGACGGGATTCGAACCCGCAACATCGGTCTGGCAAACCGAATCGGATCTGAAGTCCGACGCCCTACCAGATTAGGCGACGCCCGCATATTTTTATTATAAACAATACCAACCTTCAATTCTTGTTTTTGTTAATATTTTGATTTCTTCTTTGATGGCTTTGCTTAAATCTTTGCCTTTACACTTTTTCTGTAAAGTTTTTAAATCTGTTATGAATTTTAACTTTAACGCGGGTAGGGGGAATCGAACCCCCGCCGAGGCTGGCGACCTCAAACCGCCCTCGGAGGACGGTGTGCTACCACTACACTATACCCGCATTTATAAAAATATTTCCCAGATTAATCTGTTTTGTTTTTTTGAGTAAACCTCTTTTGGCAAATCTAAATTTTCGTTTAATTTATAAAAAGAATTATATCTTTGAAAAATTCCAAAGTAAACATCTTTTATATCAAGGGCTACATCTTTGCAGTAAACAGGGCAGTGTTCAACTGGAAAATAGTTTTGAATGTTGTTAAACAGTCCTGCTATATTGCATGCCTTTGAATATGAAATTTTTATAAAAGGATAGTATAAATCTACATTTACATAAGGTTTTTCATTTAAAAATGAGTAATCTATATCAATATTTTCAAAAGAAAATCTGCTTATTCCTAATGATTTGAAAAACTGCCTGTAATAATCTATCTCTACTTCTGTATGTGTGATTAACTCTTTTTGATTTTGATTTGAAAGCTCTAAAAATGCTGGTTTTATCATTTTTGAGAATGTTAGTCCTGCTATTAATTTTATATTTTTGTATTTTAAGCCCAAATTTAAAGCTCCCAAATCGTTTACTACAACTTCTGAATTTTTAGTATTCAAAAACTGAAAAATCTGTTTTAGTTTAGGTATTGTAAACTCTGAAACTGGCGGAAGAACAAGGGTAAAATTTAATTTCTTCTCTTTTGTAAACTCAAAAACTTCTTTTATTTCTTCTAATGAAGGTATTAAATGCTCACAGGAGTCGTTGCCAAAATAAATGCCTTTTATCTCTTTTCTTATATCTCTTTGCGTAAAAAATAGATGTTTATTGTTTTGTAAGTTTTCTAAACTCTGTATGTTTGCACGGTATTCAACAGGGTAGTCTTTTTCTAATAATTTTTTTAAAAGTGTGTATCTTCCTTTTAAAAGGCTTTCTAAATTTTTGAAGGCTTGTATATCGTTTATTTTTATATATAGTTTCATAGCTTATACTGGCTCTCTTTGTAGTTGTAGTCTGCTATTTTTAGTTTGAAATTTCTTCCCCTTGCTGGAATTTTGAAAAATATATTTGGAAAATCTTTTAGCTCGTTTATTATTTTTTCTATAGCTGACAGGTTTAGCTTGTGAAACTGTGTATAACTGTCTTCTTCTTTTGGCTCTAATTTTGATAATATCTCTTTTGCTTCTTTGTTATTTAAAAAGTTTAAAGCAAATTTTAGCTTGTGATAATATTTTGAAAGGTATTCGGTATCGTATTTTTTTATCTTATTTAGTATGTTTTTTAATTTATCGTTATCGCCGTTGTTATAAGCTATGTATAACCTTTCTAAAAGGCTGTCTATGTCTAAATACTCTGTTTTAAAGTTTTGTAAATCTTCTTCATTGTTTAATATTCTAAACTTAAAATCTGGCTGTGGTTTTTTTATGGGAACTGCATTGTTTAAAGAATAGCTACACAGGGGAGCTGGTTGGTGTGAAAATCCGTGTTCTGCAAAACAAAAGGCTTCGCTAAACATACAGTTATCTCCGTATAAAAAAACCTCTATTTCTAAATCTGGAAAAGTTTTTGCCACTTCTTTTATAAATGATAGTTTTATATCTCTTGGTAGAACTACTCTTTGAATACTAAATCTATCTGTAAAAAACTTAACTGCTTCTATGCTGTAAAAACCAAAAAGGTTAGAAAGAATTATGTTTCTATATCCTATACTGTTTAGATATTCTAAAACTGATATGTTTGAGATTATAAAACCGTCTATTTGGTCTTTGAAGGATTGTATTAAAGTTTTTATGTGTTCAAACATTGTTTTGTTAATCTGGATTGGATTTAGGGTCAGGTGTATCTTGCCGTCTTTTTTATGTATTTTTTCTATAATTTTTAAGGCTGTTTCGTAGTCTGTGAACTGTTCTTGAAGGTAGTATCTTCTATTTAGTGATATTTGAGTTCCGTATTTTTCTAAATATTCTTGTGGTAAAAATCCAAAGAAGAAATTTTTATAACCTTCTCTTAATAAATCTTCTACAAAACTTTGTTGACTGATACCTATAACAAGCTTGTCTATGTTTTTATAGTATGTATTCACTGTAATTATTTTGAGAAAGGTTTTATAGGCTTGGTATTTATTTCATTCCACAGAGTGTCTATTAATTTTTTTATTTCTTTTTTTTCATTTTCATCTATATTTAAATTATCTACTATCACTCATAATACTATTAACCTATTCTTAATTTTTCCCTTCCATTTGTTCACAAATCATGGAATTCTCACATCATCATATAATACTTTTATTTCACTATAAAATCTTATCAATTCTTTTAATTCATTTTTTATTTGATTTATTTCCTTAACATCATTCCATCTTATATTATCTACCAATTTATCATCATATACTCATTTATCTCATTTTTTTATTCTATTCATTACTTCTCATGCTATAGACAATATGCCATTGGACCCTTCTTCTATCTTATTATCATCTTTTTTATTTAATCATTCTTTTATCATATTTAAATATTTATAAAACTTCCTCTTATATTCATTATCCAATAATTCAAATATCACTTTATCAATTTCCCATGACGGTTCTAAATATACTCTTATCTTAAAATTTAATTCTTCTTTTTGTTTATTTAATTCTTCTTTTTCATTTTTTATCAATCTCCTACTATTCTCATTATTCTCTATCCGTTTTTTTCATTTTAACAAAATATAATATTTTCATGAACTTTCTCTTTTAATTTCATATACTACTCAATCTTTCCGAAAACCTTCTATTAAATCTAATTTATTTTTTTCAAAAATTTCTTTAGAAATTATAATTAATACAACTTTGTTAGTATCATATAATTCATCTGCATAATTCAAAAACTCATCCCAATTCTTTACTTCCACTGTTTTCATTACTTCACTTGCTTCTACCTCTCACCCTCCAAATGTTAACAATGTTGTCAAAAATTTCCTCGTCTGAGCTGAAATTTTCAATGATGTTTGATTATTTTCTTTTGCTTGCTCTGTTGATACTAATTGATAAGGATTACTTATTTGAAAAGGGATAAAAGCCATTATTGACACAATTCATATTGATAATACTAACTTTCACTTCATCTTCTTTCCCTCAATGCCT
>QNYP01000096.1 GCA_003978675.1 Hydrogenothermus sp. | reverse complement strand
ATAACTGATTTTTAAAATTAGCAAATTCTTTATCTTCAGCAAAAGCTATAAAGCAAAATAAAAGAGGAAGGAATGAAATTATCCTTTTCATTCCTTATATTTAGCTAGATTTTATATATAAATAAGCCATTACAATAAATAAAATTAAAAGTTGTAATAGATAGGATAATATGTGAAGGAATTGGCCCTTGTGCTGAAGAAACAGATATGATAGAGCTTGATAAAAAACATAAAGCAGTATTTTTAGAACCAGGTAAAGACAAACAGCAGTTATTTAAAGAAGTGGAAGAAAAGAAAAAGCAAGTTGTAGAAATAGAACTTCCAATAGATAAGGAAGAAGAAATTTTTAGAGCTGCTGAAGCCTGTCCTGTAGATGCTATCTTTATATACGATGCAGAAACAGGAGAACAGCTTTACCCATAGATAAAAAAATAAGGGGTATTTATTATGGTTGATAAGCTTTACTCAATTTATGAAGCAGGTATTAAATATGTATTAATATCTTTTAATTTTATTTATTGTAATGGCTTATTTATATATAAAATCTAGCTAAATATAAGGAATGAAAAGGATAATTTCATTCCTTCCTCTTTTATTTTGCTTTATAGCTTTTGCTGAAGATAAAGAATTTGCTAATTTTAAAAATCAGTTATTAGAAGGAATAAACAAAGAAAAAAGCGAGTTTAAAAACTATAAATATCAAATCGAAAAGGAATTTTTACTATACAAAAAGATAGTAAATGAAGAGTTTTTAAAATATAAAAATGAAATTTTAAAACATTGGAATAATATAGAGATAACAGATAGAAAAAAGTTTGTTGAATATTCAGAAGATTTCAAAATAAAAAAGGTCGTTAATTTTGAAACAGGTGAAATTAAAGTAGAAATTATCTCAAACAAAAAGCCAGATATAAAGACATTTGGTAAAGAATTATTTTCTTTAGCTAAAGAAACAAAAGAAGAAGCATTTAATAAAGACACACTTTCCCAAAATATAGAAAAAAGACTTAAACAAAAAATAAAACATCTAAAAACTGCAAAGGTAAATAGTGCTTTAGTTGTAGGTGATTTTATAACAGGGGATAAAAACCCTACTAATCAAAAAATAAAAGAAAGTGTAATTTATTTGCTTAAATCTGGAAAAATAGAAAAAAAGAAAGCTAAAGACGGTAAGTTTATATTTTCTTTTAAAGCTAAATTACCACCAAAAAGGATATTGGTAAAAGCAAAGTATTACAAACCACTAGTAGAAATAAACGCGCATAAATACAACTTAAAACCAGAACTTATTTTAGCAATAATCCATACAGAAAGTTCTTTTAATCCAATGGCTCGTTCATATGTTCCTGCTTATGGATTAATGCAAATAGTTCCCCAAACTGCAGGAAAAGATACTACAAGATACCTTTATGGAAAACCGGTATTATTATCTCCTTCGTTTTTATATAATGACAAAAACAATATCCTGATAGGCTCAACATACTTTTATTTACTTTATTATCATTATTGGAAAGAAATAAAAGACCCAGTTAGCAGGTTATACTGTGCCATAGCTTCTTACAATACTGGAGCTGGAAATGTAGCAAGAGCTTTCACGGGAACTACTTCTATAAAAAAGGCAGTAAAAATTATAAATAGAATGACTCCATCTGAAGTTTATTTCACACTAAAAAGAAAACTTCCGTATAAAGAAACTAGGTTTTATTTAGAAAAAGTAGTTAAACGAATGAGAATTTATAGGCATATTTGAAAATCTAAGAATAAAAAATAAATTCTATATAAAGGGTCTTCCTAGTTGTCGCCTCTGCTAAAGCAGAGGAGGAAAGTCCGGGCTCCAAAGGGCAGGAAGCTGCCGAAAGGCAGGTGGGGGAAACCTCACGGATAGGGTCGCAGAAAAAAGGTATCCTGTCTTGAGGGGTGTTTGTAGGTAGTTTCTACCGAAAAGCCTCTCCAGACAGGTTAAAGTGAAACGGTAGGGTAAGAGCCTACCAGTGCCACTGGCGACAGTGGTAGCTGACAACCCCCTTCCGGAGCAATCCCAAATAGGAGGGCGATATAAGGCTTGCCCGGCCGATGCCCTCGGGTAGGGAGCTTAGATAAATGACAACCTAATACAGAACCCGGCTTATAGGAAGACCCTTTATTCAAATTTTTGTTATACTAATTAAATGGCAAAGAAATTTTTTACATTATCAATATTTCCTCAATTTTTTGATTGTTTTACATCCACAGGTATAGTTTCTCAGGCTATAAAGAAAGGTCTTGTGGAAATACACAATATAAATCTTAGAGATTTTGCTACAGATAAACATAAAACCGTAGATGATGTGGTTTATGGTGGTGGTCCTGGAATGCTTTTAAAACCTGAACCTATATTTGGAGCATATGAAAGTGTTATAGAAAAGGGGCACAAACCATATGTTTTAATTACTGAGCCTTGGGGAAGAAGATTTGACCAGAAATTTGCATATGAGTTATCCCAAAAAGATGAAATTTTAATTATCTGTGGCAGATATGAGGGAGTAGATGAGAGGGTAAAAACTATAGTTAATCAAGAAGTATCGATAGGTGATTTTGTTTTATCAGGTGGAGAACCTGCAGCAGTTGTTATTATGGATGCAGTAATAAGATTAATTCCAGGAGTAGTAGGAGATGCAGACAGTTTAAGGGTTGATTCTTTTGCTAATCAGCTTCTTGGATACCCAAACTATACAAGACCTGCAGAATATAAAGGTATGAAAGTTCCAGATGTTTTAAGGTCTGGAAACCATGAACTTATAAAAAAATGGCGAAGATGGAAACAGATTGAAAGAACTCTACAAAAAAGACCAGATTTATTGGAAAAGGCAAATTTATCAGAGGAAGATAAATTTATGCTAGAGGCCATAAAAAAGGGAAAAAACTTTGGAGAAATATTTAAGGTTCCATAAATAACTCTTTTTCAATTTCAAAATATATATAATAAGCATTTGTTCTCGTAACTGTTTCAAAAAGTTTTACATTCTTATATTTTGGATTTTTTTCTATCATAGCCTTTACTATGTTATTTTTCACATAATCCACATCATATCCAAATTCATCAATCCATCTTTTTATTATATTTCTTAAGTCTAAGATATACTGCTTTGTAAAATTAGCTTTATTTATTATATTTTCCTGCCCAGAGAGAATATTTCCATGACCAGGTAAAACCAGTTTAGGTTTTAGCTTTATAATTTCATCTATACATTTTATCCATGACTTAGAGTTTCCAGAACCTAAGAAAGGAACTCTTTCATCAAATATCAAGTCTCCAACTACTAAAGCATTTTCTTTAGGTATATAAATAATAATATCTCCTTTTGTATGTCCTTTACATACTTGTTTAACTTCTATGACTTCTGTTTCTAAATTTATTATTGCTTCGCTGTCTATAGCTATATCTGGAGGGATTATTTTTGTTCCCTTTAAATGTTTACCTAATACCTTTTTTCTAGATTTAAAAAACTGGGTTGCATATGGGTCTGATAAATATTCATAAGCCCATTTATGAGCTATAGTTGTTGCGTTAATTTCTTTAAATGCTTGGATACCATAGAAGTGGTCAGTGTGGTAATGGGTGATAATAAGATATTTTATAGGTTTATCAGATACAGACCTTATAGCTGATATTAACTCTTTTCCAAGCTCATAACTACTTAAAGCATCAAATACAACTACGTATTTGTTAGATATATAAAAATAAGCATTAGATATGAAGCCTCTATTTTCACTATTTACCTGTTGTGGAACTCCAAAGACTCCATATATATTTTCTGTTAATTTTTTTAAACTATCTGATGGGGATTTTGCATAAGATATTGAAGAGATTAGTAAGATTACAAAAGTAATAAGATTTACCATAACGCAAACTCATAATTAAAATTGTATTGGTAATATTAAACATAATTGACATATATTTTATGTCAATAACAAAAGCAGGGGTTTACACCCCTGGTGCTATAAGACCATAATTTCCTGCCTTTTTTCTATAAATTACATTTATTTCCCCACTTTCTGCATTCCTGAATGGGAGGAAAAATGCTCCTGTTTCTTCAAGTAGCATCATTGCATCTTCTACTGTTAAAGGTTTTTCTAATGGCATTGGTTCTAAAACAATTAAAGGTCTCTTGATACTTTCTTCTTCTACTGCTTCTCTTCTTTCCTTCTCTTTTAGTTTTGCAAGTCTTCTTCTTTCTTCTTTTCTTCTTGCTTTTAGTCTAACTAACTGTCTTTCTACCTCATCTATTACAAAATCTATTGCTGAGTATAAATCATTGCTCTCTTCCCATGCATGTATTACTCCTCCCCCTGGAGTATTGAAATTTATATGCATATCAACTCTATTTCTATGTCCATGTTTTTCAAAATCGTATATAACTTTTACTTGAACAGAGTCTTCGGATATATCTATATCCCTGATATAAGGTAATAACCTTTCTAACTTATGTTCTGTGTAATCCTTAATAAATTCTGTCAGTTGAATGTTTTTACCAACATGTTCTACTCTCATTTTGCTACCCTCCTTTTCCTTGAATCTGGTATATTTAATTCTTCTCTATATTTTGCAACAGTTCTTCTAGCAATTCTTATACCAAAATCTTTTCTTAGTATTTTAGAAATAGCCTCGTCGCTTAAAGGTTTTGTTTTATTTTCCTCTTCTATAAGTTGTTTTATAAGGTGTTTTACTTTTTCTGTTGATACCTCTCCTTCTTTAGTTTTCAGTTTTGTTGCAAAGAAGGATTTTAAAGGTATAGTTCCAATTGGGGTATATGCATATTTATTGGAAACTATACGGCTAACTGTAGATTCGTGAAGTCCTACCTCGTTGGCTATATCTTTTAATGTTAGTGGTTTTAAATACTGCTTTCCTTTTCTTAAAAACTCTTCTTGTCTTTTTACTAATATATTAACTATCTTTTTCAAGTTTTCCCTTCTTTGTTGTATTCCTTTTACAATTCCTATTGCTTTTTGCAGTTTTTCTTCTAAAAACTTTCTTGTTTCTTCTGGTAGCTCTTTTTTAGATATAAGTCTTTTATACTGATTTGTCAATTTTATTTTTGGAATTCCTATTTCATTTATTTTTATCTCAAATCTATCTCCAAGGTCATATATAAATATATCTGGTTCTATATACTTTGTTTCATCTATATCCAGTCCATATGTAGGATATGGTTTTAGACTTTTTATATTGCATATTTTTTCTTTTAAAGTTTCTTCATCTACTTTATATTTATCTTTTAAATAATCTAAGTTATTCAGATTATAAAGGTCTTCATATATTAAACTTTTTGCTAATTGGTCTTCTCCAAATAATTCCAAATATTGAGTATAAATTGCTTCTTCTATAGTTTTTGAAGCAATTCCTGTTGGCTCTAAGTTTTTTATCTTTTGTCTTACTGTTTCTACTTCTTGTTTTTTAAGATTTAGTTTTTTTGCGATTTCTTCTACATCTATAGCTAATAATCCTTTTTCATCTAAATTCCCAATTATTTCTTTAGCTATTTGTAGCTGTTTTCCTTCAAATTCTAAAGATATCTGAAGTTCCAAAGAATCTAAAAATGTTGGTTTATACGCCAGTCTTTTGTCTAGTGTGAAATCATCTTCATCAAAAGATGGAGTAGCTAAGTCTACAAGTTTTGGTTCATATTCTTCTTCTATATTTGTTAGTTCTTCTAAAAATGGATTTTCTTCCAGTTCTGCTTTTATTGTTTGTTCTAGTTCTACCTTTGGTAGTAGAAGTAATGTCAACTGCTGTTTTAAACTTATAGTTAAAACAAGCTTATTTGTAAGTTTAAGGCTTAACGTTTGTTTCATCTATCTCAAACTTTCTTTTATTTCTTTTATTACTTTGTTTGGGTCTTGTGCTTTTATTATAGGTCTTCCTATAACAAGTATATCTGAGCCTTCCTTAACAGCAGTTCTTACATCCATAACTCTTTTTTGGTCATCATTATTGTCTAAAGATGGTCTTATTCCGGGAGTTATTGCTAGGAATTCTTTTTTTATATTTTCTTTAAGATATTTAACCTCTTGAGGTGAACAGACAATACCATCAATGCCTGTTTCTACTGCTAGATTTGCAAGTTTTAAGGTTAAATCTTGCATATTATCATTTATACCTAAAAACTTTAAATATTCTTCATCTAAACTGGTTAAAACTGTAACTCCAAGAAGTTTCAAATTTGAGCCTTCTTTGGCTTCTACAGCTTTTTCTAACATTTGTTTTCCACCGAGAGTGTGAATAGTAAGATAATCTGCATCTAAATAAACTGCTCCTTTTACACCGTTATAAACTGTATTTGGTATATCATGAAGTTTTAAATCTAAAAAAAGTTTAAATCCTCTGTTTTTTATAAAATCTGTAATTGCGTTTCCATATTTAACAAATAGTGAATAACCAACCTTTATAATTACATCTTTGTCTTCTAAATCATATAAAAACTTTTCTGCATCTTCTATTTCTGTGAAATCTAGAGCAATAGCAAGCTGTGGCATAAATCAATCTCCATTATCAATTTTTAGAAGAACTAACAAATATAGAAGAAGAATATGAACCAAAACTTGTAGACTTAGCTACTCCATCTTTTGATGAAGATGATTTCACACTAGACAAAAGACTGGCG
>QNYP01000095.1 GCA_003978675.1 Hydrogenothermus sp. | reverse complement strand
TGTTTTAATTGTTGGAGCTGGTGGTGGTGGATTAATGGCTGCTTTGGAAGCAAATAAAAACAAAAATGTGAAAGTTGGAGTAATAACAAAAGTTTATCCTACAAGGTCTCACACAGGTGCTGCTCAAGGTGGAATAAATGCTGCTCTAGCAAATGTTGATCCATCAGATAGCCCTGAAGTTCATGCATTTGATACAGTAAAAGGGTCTGACTATCTTGGAGACCAGGATGCTATTGAATTTATGTGTCAAGAAGCTCCTAAGAGAATATATGAACTTGAACACATGGGAGTTCCTTTTTCAAGACTTCCTGACGGAAGAATAGCACAAAGACCTTTTGGTGGTGCAGGTTTTCCAAGAACCTGTTATGCAGCGGACAAAACAGGACACGTAATGCTCCATACTTTATACGAGCAGTGTTTAAAAGAAGGTGTAGAGTTTTTAAACGAATGGTATGTTCATGAGCTTTTAATAGATAATAATGAAGCTAAAGGTGTTATTGCAATAGATATAAGAACAGGTGAAGTTCATGTAATTAAAGCTAAAGCTGTAGTATTTGCAACAGGTGGATATGCAAGGGTTTACTGGGTGAGAAACTCTAATGCTATTGGTTCTACTGGTGATGGTATTGCTATTTGTTATAGAGCAGGAATTCCTGTTAAGGATATAGAGTTTGTTCAGTTCCACCCTACAGGACTCAGGTCAACTGGAATACTTGTTACAGAAGGTGCTAGAGGTGAAGGTGGATATCTTATAAATAATCAAGGCGAAAGATTTATGGCTAGATACGCTCCTAATAAAATGGAGCTTGCCCCAAGGGATATGGTTGCGAGAGCTATTGAAACCGAAATTCTTGAAGGTAGAGGCTGGGGCGAAGGTATGAATGCCTATGTTCACCTTGATTTAAGACACCTTGGAGCACAGAAAATTAAAGAAAGACTTCCACAAATTAGAATGCTTGCTATTGACTTTGAAGGGGTTGACCCAATAGAAGAACCTATTCCAGTTAGACCAACGGCACACTACTCAATGGGTGGAATACATGTAGAAGATTATAAAACTTCTATGACTCCTGTTAAAGGTGTATTTGCTGTTGGGGAGTGTGCTTGTGTATCTGTTCACGGAGCAAACAGACTTGGTGGGAACTCACTACTTGATATTGTTGTATTTGGAAAACCTGCTGGTGCTGCTGCTGCTGAATATGCAGAAAATATGCCAGATGATACAACTTATAATTATAGAGCAGAAGAGGAAAGAGCAAGGGCAGAAATAGAAGCTCTTCTAAAGAAAGAAGGAACTGAAAATATAAATGAAATTAGAACTGAAATGGCACAAACTATGTGGGATAAAGTTGGTATATTTAGAGAAGAAGGTCCTATGAAAGAGGCTATAGAAAAAATAAAAGAACTAAAAGAAAGATATAAAAAACTTGCTCCTGGGGATAGTAGTAAATTATTTAACACTGCTTTAATTAACTATCTTGAGCTTGGAAACCTCTTAGATTTAGCCGAAGCTATAGCAGTAACTGCTGAAATGAGAAAAGAGTCTAGAGGAGCTCATGCAAGAAGAGACTATCCTGAAAGGGATGATGAGAATTTCTTAAAACACTCTTTAGCTTATTACACTGAAGACGGTCCTAAAGTTGAATATATAGATGTGAAAATTACTAAATATCAGCCTCAAGAAAGAAAATACTAATATTTATAAAAAAGGGGGAATTTCCCCCTCCATTTTTACTATGCTGCCTGTTCATTTTTAGCAATAAACTCTTTTATTCTAACTTCCATTAAATCTTTTAGATATAACTTTCTTCTTTTTAATCTTTGTTCTTCAGCTTCTAAATCTGGGTCTGGTGGATTATGCTTGTCAAGCTTATGAACTTTCCATTTTAATTCTTCATGTTCTTCATACCATTCTTTAAATTCTGGGTCTATTTCTAGTAATTTTTGAATAGCTTCTTCTCTAGTCATTTTATTGAACCCTCCAGAAAGTATTAGTTTTAATTTTATGTTTAATGCCAAATATATAATGTGTCAAGAACTATATGCAAAGTATCTATGTGATTTATGATTACTTTAGAAAATGGTTGCTAACTTAATATTTTTCTTTTATATTAAGACCGTATAGTATTAATAATTTTGTAAAGTTTTTTAAAAATAGAAGGATTATAGTGAGTTCAAAAGAATTTAAGCAATTTTTAAAAACATACAATGTAAATGAGGATTACTTAAAAAGTATAAAAGAATATTTTCTTTATTCTGAAAGAGATAGAAAAATTCTGAAAGATATCAAGAATAAAATAAAAAAAATCCCAGAAGAGGTGTTTGATGATTTTTACAATCATCTTTTATCATTTGAAGAAACCAAAAAAATATTAAAAAAAGAAAAGGGGTTAATAGAAAAACTAAAGAAAAAACAAAGAGAATATTTAGAGTTTTTACTTGAGACAGATATAGATTTAAATTATGTAGAAAAGGCCTTTTATGTTGGAAAAAAACATTATGAAAATAATCTTGGATTAGATTTTTATCAAGGTGCTTATCTTAAGTATATTGATTCAATTTTAAAGTATTTAAAGGATGTTTTATCTCTTGAAGAACTTTTATTTTTTAGAAAAAGTTTTTTAAAAATTGTATTTATTGACCTACATTTTGTTGTAAAAACATATTATTACTTTTTAAATAAAAAACTAAAAGAGGAAAATTTCAAATACAGTGCTCTTATGGAAGGTTCTCTTGATGGAATAGTATTAATAGACCTTGAGACACGAAAAATATTAGATGCAAATAAGAAAATTGAAGAAATGACAGGTTTAGAAAGAGAAAAAATTATTGGAAAAGATTTTATGATTTTACATCCTTCAGAACAGAAAAGATATATAGAAAAAAGATTTCAAGAATTCATAAAGACAAAAATAAGCATTTTTGAAGATATACAAATTTATAATCACAAAAACAAAAAAATTATTCCAGTTGAAATTAATGGAAGTATAGTTGAGCTTGATGATAAAGAGGTAGCTATAGGAATTTTTAGAGATATTACAGATAGACTTGAAAAAGAAAAACAACTTGAAAGGGTATCAAGACTTTATAGAGTTTTATATAAAATGAATGAAACAATAATAAAAACAACAGATATAGATACACTTTTTGAAGCCATTTTAAAAGTTCTTATTGAAGAAGGTGGATTTAGATTTGGTTTTATTGGAGAAATCGAAAACTCTCATATTAAAATTTTGAAAAAAAGTGGAGACCAAGAAGGTTTTAATATTAAAACAAGTATAAAAACTTTGAAAAAAGCTCTTGAATCCAAAAAGGTAATAGAGTTTGACAAAAATATAGGTGTTAGTATACCGATAATATTTTCAGATTATTTAACATCTATTTTAAAAATTGAAAATAAAAACCTCATACTTGCTTTGTACTCAAAGGAAATAAGATATTTTTCTGAAGATGAAAAGAAACTTCTAGGTCAGATAGGATATGATATTGCGTTTGCAATATATTCTCTGACAAAGAAGGAGGAAGTAAAATATCTTTCGTACTATGACATACTGACAGACCTTCCAAATAGAAGGTATTTTATGGAAAGACTTGAAAATGCTATACGACAGGCTAAATCTTCCAGTGAAAACCTGGCAATTTTATTAATAGATATAGATAGATTTAAAAATATTAATGAAGCCTTTGGTCAGTTAGTTGGTGACTTAGCATTGAAAGAACTTTCCAAAAGAATAAGTAAAGTTCTAAGGTCAAGGGATATACTTGCAAGGTTTGGAAATGATGAGTTTGCAGTGCTTGCTTTTGATATAAAAAGTAAAGAGGATGCAATACATATAATTAGAAGGATACGAAGTCAGCTTGAAAGACCTTTTGAAGTTGAAGATAAAGAAATATTTATAACAGTTAGTATTGGTATTTCTCTTTTCCCTCAAGATGGGCAAACTTCTGAAGAAATATTATCTGCGGCAAACTCTGCGCTACAAGATGTAAAATCAAAAGGTGGAAATGGATTTGAATTTTACTCTCCTGAGTTGAAAAAAATTTCTTTGGAAATTTTAAAGTTAGAATCTGCTCTTAGAATGGCAATTAATAATGATGAATTTGTTCTTTATTATCAACCTATAGTTGATTTAGAAACAATGAGCATAAAAGGAGCAGAGGCTTTAATACGGTGGGAATCACCACAAGAAGGAATAATTCCACCTTTTAAATTTATTCCTATTCTAGAAGAAACAGGGATGATTGTTGAAGTAGGTGAGTGGGTAATAGAGGAAGTTATAAAACAGCAGAATAGATGGATGGATTTTAATATAGATATATCTGTTTCTTTGAATATATCTCCAAAGCAACTTATAAAAAGTTCTTTATCTGAAATGGTTTTGAGAAAATTAAAAGAAAATAATGGAACTCCCGAAAAGTTAGTAATAGAAATAACGGAATCGGCATTAATGGAAAATATAAATATAATAAGAGAAGATATAGAAAAACTTGCAAAAGAGGGAATTAAAGTAGAAATTGATGATTTTGGGACTGGTTATTCTTCTCTAGCTTATTTAAAAAAGCTTCCTGTTTATGCTCTGAAAATAGATAGGGAGTTCATAAAAGATATTCCTAAAAATGAAGATGATATAGCTATTGTGAAAGCTATTAATAAGTATGGCAAAATCTCTGGGGAAAAAAACAGTTGCTGAAGGAATTGAAACAAAGGAACAACTAAGCTTTTTAAAAAAACTTGGATGTGAATATGGTCAGGGGTATTTATTTTCACCTCCTCTACCTACTGATAGATTTGAAGAATTTTTTAGGGAGTTTGGTAAACTTTGGAAAAAATAGACGTTTTATTTTCAACCTTAAAAAAAGATAAAGAGTTTTTTCTTTCTTTTAAGGATGATTTTGTAAATTTTTTTACTGAATCTGCTAAAGATATTGTTGATATGTTTGACAGTTCATCATTGAGAGCTATTGCAGATAGACTTTATATTTTGTTATTTTCGTTTAATAAAAATCCTCTAGATGAACTTAAAAATTTTGTTTCAACTGTAGCTAAATCTGAAATTAATTTAAAGCCTGTATTTTCAAGTTCATTTTTATATTTGCTTAAAAATTTTATTGATTACGTGATAGAAAAAAATGCAAACTTTGAAAGAATAAAGACCCTTGTTGAGTTATTAGATATATATTTATTCATTATAGATTCTGCATATTTAGAATATACAAAAAGTCTAGAAAGGAAAATAGAGAACATAAAAAGAAAAAAAACATTAGAGGAATTTGAAACTATATTTAAAGCTTTTGAAACTTTACTTTTAGAAAATAAAGAGGTAAATATCTTAGACTTTTATCAGGAAGTGCCTGTTATTTGTAAAGCAAAAATAAAAGATGTTATAGAAAGAAAATATGTAATTTTTGAATATTCAGGTTGTAGATATAGAAATTTTTATGTAGAAGGCAATCATATCTATATTAAACTGGATATTTTCCCTAAAGCTGTAAAGGGAATTATAAAAGAAGCAGATATGCTGAAAGGAATAGTAAAATTAAAAAATTTTGAATTTGTAGAACTACCTCAAGAAAGAAGAAAATACATAAGGGTAAAACCAAAAGAAGAAATACCAATAGAGATTGTAAAAAACGGAGAAATATTAAAAGGTATGATTGTAGATATATCAATAGGTGGAGTTGGTGTTTATTTGAAAGATGTAGACAATTTGAAAAAAGGCGACAAGATAAAACTTAGATTTGAACTTAGAGATGTAGGTATTGAAAATGAAGGAACTATAAAATATATAAGGGATAAAGATGGTTTGTACAGAATTGGAATAGAGTTTGAATACGATGAAAAAATAGAAGAAATAATTAGCGAATATGTTGTAAGAAGACAGTTTGAAATTATTAAAGAGCTAAAAATTTAATAGTTAGCTATTTCAAATTTAGAAAGCTAAGATTTTTCTGGAAATTTTTTTACCATTGTCGATTTAAAGTATATATTAACTCTACCACTTGTGTTTATCCATATACTTAAAATAAATAGCATTTGTGATTATTGAAACTCTCTTTTAACTTCTTTAGTTTGTTGTTATTTAACTTAACAATCTTTAATGTTCTTCTTAATTTTTTATAAAATAAGAATCTTCTATAAAC
>QNYP01000094.1 GCA_003978675.1 Hydrogenothermus sp. | reverse complement strand
TCTTACTGCAGTTTCAAAAATGCCTCCTTCCTTAGAAAAATCTTCCTTTTCTATATCATTTCTACCTTCTACATTTAGTATTCCCGGATAACCTAAAGAAGTATCCCCATTAAAAATAAATTAATAACCATTACTAAAAAAAGGAGGGTAGCACAATGGAATTTTTACACAGAGAAGAAGCACCTTTAAGCCCTTCCCAATGGGAGGAACTTGACAATATCATCGTTAATACTGCAAAAAATCATCTAGTTGGGAGAAGATTTATAGAGATTACAATCTCTGCAGACCCAGCAATACAATCAATTCCTTACGATATAATCTCAGGAACTGGAAATGGTGCTTGTGGACTTTTTGAAGGTAATGAATGTGATATTGTAAAGGTTAAGGAAAGAAAATTTTTACCAGTTCCACAAATCTACAAAGATTTTAAAATACACTGGAGAGATATTGAAACAAGCAAAAAATTAGGTCTTCCATTAGATTTTAGTATAGCAGCTGCAGCAGCAAGAGAAGTAGCTGTTGCAGAAGATAAATTTATTTTTAATGGGGATACTTCTTTAGGTTATCCGGGAATACTAAATGTAGAAGGTAGAAATGATATAGAAAAGGAAGATTTTTCTAAGGAAGGAGGCATTTTTGAAACTGCAGTAAGATGTATAGAAACATTAAATTCTAAAGGTTTTAACTCAAATCTTGTTTTCATATTAAACCCCAAAGATTATTCAAAAGCCTTTAGATTATTTGGAAATAGTGGAGTTTTAGAAATCAACCAAATAAAAGAACTTTTTGATTTTGGAGTTTTCTCAACATATGCAGTTCCAGAAGGAACAGCAGTTGCACTATCTACTGGTATAGAAAATATGGACTTATTTGTAGCCCAAGATATAATCACTGCTTATATTGCATATGATGATATGGAACATTATTTTAGGGTTTTTGAACTTATTGCATTTAGAATAAAAAATCCGCAGTCAATTTGTACAGCGAAATAATGGAGGGAGTAAGATGGACATAGAAATAAAAAAAGCAATAGACTATTTAAATTACAATATAACTTTAGAGCATTCAGCTATTATTCAATATTTATTCCACGCATACACAATAAAAGAAGAAGAAATAGAAGCAGAACTTGAAGAAATTGCAAGAGAAGAAATGAAACATCTTAGAATGTTTGCCCATGCAGTTGTCGATTTAGGGGGTATTCCATCTATAGATAAAAGAGTTTCCGTTTTTTTAGAAGCTCCTTCTCCTATTGAGTTAATACAGCTTAATATTGATGCAGAAAAAATGGCTATAGATGAATACGGGAAGCAGTTAAAAGATATTTCAGATAAAAAAGTCCAAAGAATAATAGAAAGAGCCATAAATGATGAAACAGCACATTTACACATATTTCAAAAACTACAAGAAAAAGTAAAGGAACACATAGCAAATAACGGTGAAGCATCTGTCATAGATGAAAATAAAATGAAAATTATACAAATATTAAATAAGTATCTACACAAACAATATGAAAAAATATTAGAAAGCCTTTACCAATCATTTATGTTAAGACATAAAAATCCTATATTAAGCGATGAGATAGAGCAAAGGGCAATTGATAAAATGAAACACTTTGGTTGGATAGCAGAGGAAATTACAGGAATGGGAGCAAAACCAAATGTTGAACTTCCAAAAGTTGAAAAGGTGGATGATGAAGCTAAAGCCATTGAGTATCATATAAAAGACCAGCAAGAATTTTCAAAAGAAATACAAGAGATAGCTTCCAATGTTGAAGATAAAGATTTAAAATGGATACTGGATAGAATTGCAAAAAGGGAAATACATTATACAGATTTAGAGGAATTTTTAAATAAACCAGATATAACAGACGAAGAAATATCAAAGGTTATTTCTACTTTAACAGTAGGTAGCTTATTTGGAAAACACAAAGAAAGAGGAGGTAAGCAACAGTTGCTATAAACTATAAAAAACTGCAAAATAACATCTATTATAGAGCAAAGGTTGCTAGCTGTAAAAAATATAAAAGAGACTTATGGGATAAGCAGAACTACTATTATAAATTAAGAGAAAAAAATGATAACCCTACAATGCAAACTAACTTTTGAAAATGAAAAAGACAGACAAGAATTACAAAAATTAACGAGAAGATTTTCCTCTTGCCTCAGATATGCATATAACAGGCTTATAGAAGGACATAAAAGAAAAGAATTAAAGAAGCACCTACAAAAAGTGTTTAACCTAAACAGTAGATATTGCGATGATGCAATATTTAAAGCACAAAGTTTAATAAATTCCTGTCTTGAGAGAGGACAAAACCCAAAAAAAGTAATATTTGGAGGCAGAAAACTATTTGAGAAATTAAAGAAAAAGCATATAAACGGAGAACAAAGAGAGAAACTAAAACAAAAATGGGAAGAAAGAAGAAGGGGCTGTTTATACTCAAGGGGAGATAAAAGTAAAAAAGGAAACCTAAACACAAGAATAATACCTGAAAAAGACGGATTAAAACTTAGAATAAACTCAGGGAAAAGAAACTGGATAAAAGCAAACATAAAAAGAACAGTAAACAGAGAAAATGACAAATGGATAGAGTTCATAACAAAATTAATAGAAGCAGAAAAAACAAGAGAGTATTTCCCATATTCAGTAGAAATAAGACAAATAAATGGCAGTCTTTATGCATTCATATCATTTGAAGAACAGTTACCAAACGAACCAATAATAACAAAAGAAGAAGGAATAATAGGAATAGACATAAATGCAAATCCGTTTCATTTAGCATTAGCCACAGTAAAAGCAGAAGGGAATTTAGAGGGCTATCAAAAGATATCTTTACATAAACTAATTAATAAGACAAAAAACCAAAGAGAATATATAAGCTGGCAGATAGCACATCAAATAGTAGAGACAGCAATAATCCAAGACAAAGCGATAGCAATAGAAAGACTAAAAGGATTGCACAAAGGAAAAAAAGCAGATGGGAATAAAAAACTAAGGAAAATAAAACAGCAATGGATATATAGAGGAATACTTGAAAAAATAAAAGCAGTAGCAAAAAGAGAAGGAGTAGAGGTAATAGAAGTAAACCCAGAATACACATCAGTAATAGGGATGCTAAAATATGCACCACAGCATAACATAGATAAAGACATATCAGGGGCGTATGTAGTAGCAAGAAGAGCATTAGGATATAAAGAAGAACTTCCTAAAAACTACAAAAAGCTATTGCAGGATAAAGATTTTAGAGAGTATGTAATGAACAAATTAGAGGAAGAAAAACAAAAGACAAAAGATAAACTGCAAAAAGAAAGAAACGAATACAAACAAAAGCCTCTAAGAAGAAGAATAAAGCAATTAAGTAGAGATATAAAACTATTAAAAAGCCTAAGCAGTGAGCCACAGACCCAAGAGCCTGTAAACCAAAGGAAGGAACAGGTGAGGGGCTGGTATTATACCAGTTATAAACTGTGGCAAGTTGCTAAGGTAGCCCTTACTATCCCTGTTCTTGGTAGGTCTCTACCTAGGGACTTATCTCCCTTGAAACCAATACTGGTGGAAGGGGATTGGGACAGGGTAGTAAAAGGGTTAGTTCCTGTTTCTTGGGACAGGGACGAAGGCGACAGGCGAAATACCGCCAGCTGGGGAGTGCCTGTTGCTGTTAAGGCGGAATACAAATACCCCAGCCCAAAGTGTTAAAGTTAGTTTTTTACACTTTGGTTTACCAGGTGCATGAAAAAATTTATAAAAGTTTTAAGTATCTGCTTGCTCCTTTTTTCTATTTCTTTTGCAGGATTAAAGAGAATACCTAAATTTGAGCTAAAAAGTGAAGATGGAAAAATTGTTTCAAGAGAAGATTTAAAAGGAAAACCTTCTATATTGGTTTTTTGGTCTTTGAATTGCTTGAGCTGTAAAAAAGAATTACCTATTTTGAATAAGTTTTACCATAAATACAAAGATAAGATAAATTTTTATGCAATTGTTTTATTTACAAATAGTAAAGAAAAGGTTAAGCAAAGAAAAAAAGAATGGGGATTTGATATTCCAGTATTACTTGGAGGTAGTGACAGCAGAATAGTTTATAAATATAGAGTAATAGGAGTTCCTACAACTTATTTTGTTAATAAAGATTTAACAATTTTTAAATTAGTGTATGGAAAAAAAGAGAAGGAAAAGCTAGAAAAAATAATAAACGAACTTCTTAAAAAGAATTCACAATAGATTTTAGTATATAAAGTCCATCATCAGTTTTTAATATACTTTCTGCTGCTCTTTCTGGATGAGGCATTAAGCCAAATACATTTTTATTTTTATTACATACACCAGCTATATTTAAGATAGAACCATTTGGATTTGCTTCCTCTGTAATATTCCCATCTTTATCACAATATCTAACAACAATTTGACCATTATCTTCCATTTCCTTTAAAGTATCTTTATCTACAAAATAATTACCATCATGATGAGCTATTGGTATTTTTAAAACTTGTCCTTTTTCGCACTGATTTGTAAATGGAGTTTCGTTGTTTTCTACTCTTATATATTGGTGCTTACAAACAAATTTTCCATGGGAATTTGGCATTAATACTCCAGGTAGTAAATGAGCTTCTGTTAATATCTGAAATCCGTTGCATATACCTATAACAAGACCACCTTTATCTGCAAATTCTTTAACTGCATTTGTTAATGGAGTATGTGAAGCAAGTGTCCCTGGACGAAGATAATCTCCAAAAGAAAATCCACCTGGTAGAATTATACAATCAAATCCTTTAATAGAAGTTTCTCTATAATCTATAAACTCCACATCTTCTTTTAAAACATCTCTTACAACCCTGTATGTATCATAATCACAATTAGACCCGGGATATACTGCAACTCCAAATTTCATTTATTCCTCCACAATTTCAAACTCAAAATCTTCAATAATCTCATTTACAATTGCTTTTTTTGCCATATTTTTTGCAATTTCTACTACTTTTTCTTTGTCTGTTTCATCAATGTAAACTTCTATATACTTTCCTACCTTTACATCTTGAACTGTGTTAAACCCCAAAGACCTTAAATTTTCTGCAACAGCTCTACCTTGAGGGTCTAAAACACCTTTTCTAGGTTTAATATAAAACTTTATAAGCATACAAACACCTCACAAACAGGTTTAAAAGCAAAATTATTATATCATCTATAAGACTAAAGATATTAAAGTTTCCCTATTTATTGCTACTGTTCCTATTTCCCCAACAACATAGCCCCCAGCGTAGTTTGCTAAAATTGCTGATTCCTCCCAGGTTGCACCACTAACTTTACAGGCTGTTAAAACAGATATTACAGTATCTCCTGCACCTGTTACATCAAAAACCTTTCTGGCTTTTGCAGGTATTTTAGTTATTTTACCTTCTGTAAATAAAGCCATTCCTTCAGCTCCAAGTGTAATTAAAAGGTTTTCTAAATTTAATCTTTCCATAATAGTTTTTCCTACTTCCTCCAATGGAGTATTTCTTTCAGCCTTTATTAATCCATAAGCCTCTTTCCTATTAGGGGTCATTATTGTTATATCTTTGTAATATTCAAAATGCGAAGGTTTTGGGTCAACGAAAACAGGAATATTTTTTTCTAGGAAAACTTCTATAACCTCTCTTGAAATTACACCTTTACCATAATCAGAAATTATTACTGCATCAAAGTTTTGAGCTTGTTTTTTTAGCTCTTTAATTAGTTTTTCTCTTACTTCTTCTCTTAATTTTTCCTTACTTTCTCTATCTATTCTAAGTAGTTGCTGACTAACTGCAATTACCCTTGTTTTTTCTGTGGTTGGTCTATTTTCATCTTCTATTAAAATTGTGTTTATATTTTTTTCTCCTAGTAGATTTTTTAAAATTCTTGCATTCTCATCTTTTCCAACAACACCTGATATAGTGGTTTTTATATCTAAACTAGATAAATTCCAAGCAACATTACAGGCTCCGCCAAGGTTAACAGTTTCTTTTTTTACATCAACAATTGGAACAGGAGCTTCTGGAGAAATTCTCTCTACTTCTCCCCATAGGTATTTATCAAGTTTAGATATAAAAACCACTATATCAGGTGTTGTTGGAAAAGATGAGAATGCAAGAATTTTAAAAAATCTACTAGGAGAAAAAAATATAAACACAATTTTAATAGAAGATGAAAA
>QNYP01000093.1 GCA_003978675.1 Hydrogenothermus sp. | reverse complement strand
ACGCTTCATCGCAAACCGTATGCAAATTTAATTTCAAATGATATACATCATAAAAAGGAACTTATAATGAAACCAAAAGTTGTATCTCCTTTATCAGAAGAAGTTACTAAACTAAAAGTAATGCTTCGAAAATTAAATTTGCATACGGTTTGCGAAGAAGCGTCTTGCCCAAACATTGGGGAATGTTTTTCTAGAAAAACTGCAACGTTTATGATTATGGGAGATATATGTACTAGAAATTGCCCCTACTGTGATGTTAACCATGGAAGACCTAAGCCACTTGATGAAAATGAGCCTGAAAATGTTGCAAATGCAGTTAGAAAATTAGGTTTGAGATATGTTGTTATAACCTCTGTTGACAGAGATGATTTAGCAGATGAAGGAGCTTCTCATTTTGCTAAAACTGTAAAAAAAGTTAGAGAATACGCTCCTAATTGTCAAATTGAGGTTTTAATTCCTGATTTTCAGGGAGATTTAGATGCATTAAAAACGATTGTGGATAGTAAACCTGATGTTATAAACCATAATATAGAAACAGTTCCTTCTTTGTATAAAATTTTAAGACATAGAGGAAACTACAAAATTTCTTTAAGAGTTTTAGAAAGTATAAAAAAGCTAGATAACTCTATATTATCTAAGTCCGGAATTATGGTGGGACTTGGTGAAACTAAAGAAGAAATTATCCAAGTTATGAAAGATTTAATAGATGTAGGTTGTGATATTATTACAATAGGACAATATTTACAACCTTCTTTAAAACATTACCCTGTAAAAAAATACTACACAGACGAAGAATTTAAAGAATTAGAGGAAATAGGATATAGTCTCGGATTTAGAGAAGTATACAGTGGAAAACTTGTTAGAAGTTCATATAGAGCAGAGGAGGTTTTTAAAAACCTCCTAGAAAAGATGCAGTAGCCATATCCATTGTATTTAGATGGTTAATTAACCAAGGTACAAACTCGTTTTCTAAAAATTGAGCAACTACTTTTGTATCGTTTGTTTCTTCAAACTGTTTTTTTATATTATAAATTCTGTTTAAAACATTATCGTGCTCCATTTTATGTATTGGATATGCAAAAAATTCATTTTGTTCCATAAGTTCTTCTTCAAAACTAAAGTGGTCTTCTATATGATTTATGAATTCCTCTAAATATTCTTTTGTTTTTTCTAAATTTTCACTAATAGCAGAATTGTAAAGGTCGTTAATAATGTCAACTTCTTCATAATGTATTTCATTCATTTCATCTCTTGGAACTACTGGAAGCTCTTCTTTTTTTAGTAGCATTTTATCTTACCTCAAAATATATTTCATACTCTTTAATCTAAAATTAAATTAAAAAAATTTTTATGATACTTCTCAGCTAATCATAAATGTTTTCTGGCTGACCTTCTGGCCTTGTTTTCCATCTTTTATGAACCCAAAAATATTGCTCCGGATGTTCTCTAACTGCTTTTTCTATTTCTTTTGTATATGCTTGAACTAAATTTTTTAAATCTTCCTTCATATTTCCTGATTTCTCAAAATTTATTTCCCTAAACTTTCCCCTATAAACTTTTTCTTTCTCATCAAACCATATATATCCAAATAGAATATCCTTATTGTATTTTAAAGCTAGCTTTGCAGGAAAAGTTATTGTTGATGCAGGAAGACCAAAGAAATCAACAAAAATTCCCCTTTCTCTAAGGGCATTTTGGTCTGCCAAAAAGGTTAAAATCTTTCCTTCATCAAGGGCTTTAATAAAGTCTTTTAAAGACTGATTATGAAAAATAATTTCCATACCTGCTTCATTTCTTATTTTTGTTAGAAAATCATTTAATTTTTTGTTTTTCATTCTATAAGCTAAACTAACCATATTACCAAAAAAATGAGAAAGTCCTGCCCCTGCAAGTTCCCAATTTCCTATATGTGCGGAAATTAAAATTTTACCTTTTGAACCCTTTTTGATTAACTCTTCTCCTTCTTCTACAAAAAAAATTTTTTCTATCTCTTTTGTTTGTACATATTGTGGTATTTTAGGAAGTTCAAAAAGAATCCTACCTATATTTTGTAAAGATTTTTTCCCTACTTGAAGTTTCCAATCTAGAGGTTTATCGGGAAAAGCTATGTCTAAATTTCTTAGAATTACCTTTTTTCTATATCCTAAATTCCAAAGGAGAGAGCCAAAACCCTCTCCGGTTCTTATACAAAAATCTCTACTTTGTTTTTGAATAAAAGAAACAAAACCTTTTGCAAGGTAGTAAAGCATTAAATTTCACCTAATTTTTCAAGCTCCTTTTTAGCCCTATCAAAAATTTTCTTATCTGTTGGATAAGAAAGTAAATTGTCAATTTCTTCTATTGGATGGAACTTAGCTTCATCTATTTCTTCTTTTTGAGGAACTATATCTCCACCTAAATATTTCATTAAGTAGTAATATACAAATTTATGAATTCTAATAAGACCTGAGTTATACCAGTAGTCTACTTCTCCTAAGTAGCTTATGATTTCTGCATCTACACCTGTTTCTTCTTTAACTTCTCTTAATGCAGCTTTGTCTCTAGGTTCTCCTTTTTCTATGTTTCCCTTAGGAAAGCTCCATCTTGTTTTAACTCTAATAAGAAGTACTTCTAGCTTTCCTTCATCATTTTTTCTGTAAACTACTCCACCTGCGGAAAATTCCCATTCTGTTCTATCCACTTACTTACCTCCTTTTAGTTATTCATTAAAATGAAAATCCATAAACTAACTATAAATGCACCGACTATATTTAAAATTAAACCTAATTTTACCATTTTTGAGATTTTTATTAAACGACTTGAATATATAATTGCGTTTGGTGGAGTTGCAATAGGTAGCATAAAAGCAAAACTAGCAGAAACTATAACTCCTATAACTGGAAAAAATACATCTATATTCATACTTTGTAATGCCCCAATTATTATTGGAACAAAAGTTATAGTTGTTGCAGTGTTTGAACTAATTTCTGTTAAAAACACCATTGATAAGATAATTGAAAAAATAAATAAAAACGCCATATCAGAAGGAACTAAACTTGCTACCGAATTTCCTATGTAAGAAGCAAGTCCAGATTTAACAATGAGCTTTCCTAAAGCTATCCCTCCACCAAAAAGTAAAACAGTATCCCAATCTATATTTTTCAAATCACTTGTATCTAATGTTGGTTTTCCTCTTTCAGACTTTAATAAAAATAGTAAAATAGCCCCAAGAATTGCTACTATTCCTTCTGGTAAATGTGCTTTAAGAAATTTATAAAGCTGTTTATTCCCTAAAATATTTATAATGCCTGGGAGTATCCAGAAAAAGACTGTTATTGAAAATACTATAAGTGTATTGATTTCACCTTTAGATATTTTAGGAAGTTTTTCTTTTTCTAAGTTTACTATCTGTTTAATTTTCGTGTAATCAAAATTAAATTTTTTAGTATGGAATTTTATATAAATTAGTAAAAATAAAAACATACTTATAGAAACAGGAAATACAATTAAGCTCCATTTTAGGAAATCTATTTCATATCCTACTTCTTTTAAGAAACCAATACCTACTAAGTTAGTAGGTGTTCCAACCAGTGTTGCAGTTCCACCAATTGAGGCTGTGTAGGCTAAAGCTAAAAGCAAATAAATTCCAAAATTTTTTGCATCTTTTATGCCTTCTTTTTGAAATAAATAAATTATTCCAATAGCAAGAGGAAGAAGCATTGCAGTTGTTGCAGTATTTGAAATCCACATTGATAAAAAGAAAGATATAAGGGTAAAACCAAGTAAAATTCTGAATGGAGATTGGAGGAAAAAATCTTTTGATAGTAGATTTAATGCAATTCTTTTATCTAAACCATATTTAGTCATAGCTCTAGCTATTAAAAAACTTCCTATAAACAATAAAATTACTGGATGACCAAGACTAACAAATGCTTCTTTTGCGCTGGTAATTCCAAAGACTACTGCCAAAGATACACCTAAAACTGCAGTTATTCCAAGAGGTAAAACCTCAAGAAACCAAAACACTCCGCAGAAAACCATTATTGAAAGTGTTAATTTTGCATTTGTAGATAAATCTAAAGGGAGCATATAAGACAAAAATGACAAAACAGGAGCTAAAATTATCCCTATTTTGTGTTTTTCTTTTTCAATACTTAGAAAATTAATCATTTAATAAATCCTAATTTCTGTCATTTAATTTTCTTCATCTTCTACCCTTATTATTATTGCATTACCTTCAACAAAACCACTATCTTGAATTTCCTTAACTGCAGACTGAAGGTTATTTTCTGATGCTGTGTGTGTGAGTATTACTAGAGGAACTGTTCCTTTTGGAAGTTCTTCCTTCATTTTATTTACAACTTTTTCTTTTTGTAAGACTGCTGCAATACTTATGTTATATTTAGCAAAAACTGCAGATATCTTAGTAAGTATTCCTGTTTTATCTGGAACTGTAAATCTAACATAGTATCTTGTGAAAAAGTCTTTTACTTTTGTTAAATTTAAATCTTTATGTTTCCAGTTCATAGATGTAATTTCAATTTCTCTACCTACGTTATTAGAGATACTTTTTGCAATATCCACAATATCACTAACAACAGCACTTGCAGTTGGAAGACTTCCTGCTCCTTTACCATAAAACATTGTTTCTCCAACAGCATCACCTTCTACCATAACTGCGTTAAATACTCCATCAACCTTTGATAAAGGATTGTCCGAAGGTAAGAATGTAGGATGAACTCTAACTTCTACTTCTCCATTATGACTTTTTGCAATTGCTATGAGTTTAAGTATGTATCCAAGCTCTTTTGCAAGTTCTATATCCATTAAGGATATGTTTTCTATTCCTTCAATATGAACCTTTGAGAAATCTACAAAACCTCCATAAGCTAAAGATGCTAAGATTGCTATCTTGTGTGCTGCGTCTGTTCCATTTATATCAAGTGTAGGGTCAGCTTCTGCATAACCAAGCTCTTGAGCTTCTTTTAGGGCTGTTTTAAATTCTTTTCCTTCATTTAGCATTGATGTTAATATATAATTTGTTGTTCCATTTAAAATACCGTAAATTTTCGTTATTTGGTTTGCAACTAAACCTTCCCTTAAAGCTCTTATTATAGGAATTCCACCAGCTACAGATGCTTCAAAACCTATTCTTATGCCTTTTTCTTCTGCTTTTAAGAAAATTAGCTTTCCTTTTTCTGCAAGAAGAGCTTTATTTGCTGTTACTATATGTTTTCCTTTTTCTATTGCTTTTAGAGCAAGCTCAAGGGGAAAATCAATTCCCCCTGTAAGCTCAACAATTATTGAGATATCATCATCATTCAGTATTTCGTCTAATGAGTAAGCTTTCTTTTCTTCAGGTAAAGAATAGGAAAACTTTTTATTCCAGTTCCTAGTAAAAACCTTTTTTAAATTTATAGAAACTCCTGTTTTATCTTGTAAAAGTTGTTTTTTTTCTTCAAGTATTTTTGCTACACCATTTCCAACAACTCCATAACCTACAATTGCTACATTAACTTCCTTCAAATTAGCCTCCTTTAGCAAGTCTTATAACTTCATTTACAAGTTTTTCTATACCTTCTGCAACATCTTTTATTGTTTTTCCTTCCATATATGCTGGAGTTGATACTATTTTATGCTCTTCATCAACTAAAGCTTCTGATACAGGACATACTAAATGCTGTTGTCCCATAGCTTCTATAGCTTTTGCAACATCTTCATCGCTACCTATTGTAAGTTTAGCTTTTGCTTCCCTTAATGCTGATGCAACAATAACTGGAGATATACATACCGCTCCTATAGGTTTTCCTTTTTCGAACATTTCTACAAGTAATCTTTTTACTTCAGGGATTACTTCTGCATCTGCTCCTTTTTCTAAGAAATTTGAAAAGTTCTTAGCAACACCGTATCCGCCTGGCATAATTAAAGCATCAATATCATCTGCTGATACTTCATTGATATCTTTAATATTTCCCCTTGCTATTCTTGCTGCTTCAACTAAGACATTTCTTTCCTCATTCATTTTTTCTCCGGTTAGGTGGTTTATAACCTCTTTTTGAGGAATATTTGGAGCCATACATACAATTTCTACACCTGCTTTATCTAAAAAATAAAGGGTCAATGTAGCTTCGTGTATTTCCGCTCCATCAAATACTCCACAACCTGCGAGTAAAACTCCTACTTTCATAACCTCTCCTTTAGCAAGTCTTATAACTTCATTTACAAGTTTTTCTATACCTTCTGCAACATCTTTTATTGTTTTTCCTTCCATATATGCTGGAGTTGATACTATT
>QNYP01000092.1 GCA_003978675.1 Hydrogenothermus sp. | reverse complement strand
TCCTATATCATTTGAAAATATACCAAAAAAATTAGGAGGAAATATGTTTTCTGCTTTTTTTGGTATATTTTCAAATGATATAGGAATAGACCTTGGAACAGCTAACACCCTAGTTTTTGTAAAAAATAAAGGAATAGTATTAAGGGAACCTTCTATAGTATCTATAGACACAAAAGCTAGTAAAGTTTTAGCAGTTGGAGATGAAGCTAAAAAAATGATAGGTAAAACTCCTGCCAATATAGAAGTTATAAGACCACTAAAGGATGGTGTTATTGCAGATTTTGATACAACCCAGGAGATGCTTAAATATTTCATAAAAAAAGTTCACAGTAATATGCCAATAACAAAAATTATAAAACCTAGACCAAGAGTGATAGTTGGAGTTCCTTCTGGTATTACAGAGGTTGAAAAAAGAGCAGTAGTTGATGCAATTAGACACGCTGGTGCTAGAGAAGTTTACTTAATAGCGGAACCTATGGCAGCAGCAATTGGAGCTGGACTTCCTATTACACAACCTGGTGGGAATATGGTTGTTGATATTGGAGGGGGAACTACAGAAATAGCTGTTATATCCTTGTCAGGAATGGTCGTCTCCCATTCTATAAGGGTTGCTGGTGATGAAATGAACGAAGCAATAATACAGTATCTGAAAAGAGAACATGGAATTGTTATTGGAGAACAAACTGCTGAAAAGGTAAAAATAAAACTGGGAGCTGCATATCCTTCAGAAAAAGATAATGAGGAAATGGAAATAGGAGGAGTAGACATAACAAATAGTCCAATAAGCACTGTAATAAAGGGAGAAGAAATAAGAAAAGCCCTTCAGGGGGTTGTAAATACTATAGTAAATGCAGTAAAAACAGCTTTAGAAAAAACTCCTCCTGAACTTGGAGCAGACTTAGTAGAAAGGGGAATTGTCCTTGCTGGAGGAGGTTCATTACTTTACGGCTTAGACCAAAGAATAAGAGAAGAAGTTGATTTACCAGTTAATTACTGTGATGACCCATTAACAGCAGTTGCAAAAGGAATTGGACAAGCTCTAGATGATTTATCATTGATTAAGAAAATCGCTATGCAATGAAAAAATTTGTTTTAGAGAAAAAATTTAAAATAATTTTGAGCTTTTTTATCCTTTTTATAGTTTTTACTGGTTTGATTTTTCACTTTACAGGATATTATAGATATATCCTAGATATCTTATATCCAACTCAAAAAGTAGTTTATGAAACCTATAAAACTACAAAATCATTTTTTCAAGTATTGGTAGATATAGAAAGTATTATTAGTGAAAACCAAAAACTAAAAAAACAAGTTGAAGAATTAAAACTAATAGAAGATAGATATGAAACTTTAAAGTTTGAAAATTTTAAGTTAAGAAGTTTATTAAATTTTTCAAAAAAGTATAAAAATTATAAAGTACTAGGAGCAGAAGTAATAGGATATCCTCCTGATTTTTTTGTTAAAGCAGTATTTATTGATGCAGGAAAAAATCAAGGAGTAAAAATAGGTGATTATGTTATTTCAAATGGTTTTTTAGTTGGAAAAATTGTTGAAGTTGGAAAATTTTCCTCTAAAGTTTTACTTACAAATGATAGTAATTTTAAAATACCTGCAAGAACTAGAAGAACTAGAGAATTAGTTTTTTATAACGGTAAAGGTTTACTTGATTTTGTTAGGCCAAGTCAAGATGTTAGAGTTGGAGATATTATTGAAACAACAGGTATTGAAGGATATCCAAAAGGTATCCCTATTGGCAGAATTGTTTTTGTAGAATATAAAGAAGGTAGATTTTTTAAAAAAGTTAAAGTTAAACCTTTTGTAAACCAGTTTGCAATTGAATATTTACTTATAATTGGGAAAAAATGAAAAATCTGCTATTATTTGGAATTATAATTCTAATTTTTCAATCAACAATTTTAGGAAAAGTTTTTTCTATAGGTTCTTTGACAGCAGATTTTTTAGTTGTATACATTTTGCTTATATCTCTAAATACTTCTTTTAATATTTCTATGAAATCTTCTTTTTTTCTAGGGATTTTACAGGACTTATTTTCTTTAAACTTTATGAATAGTATCTCAAAACCTTTTATATCATTTATTACAAATAAATTAAAAAATTACTTTTTTGTTTCATCTTTTTGGATAAAAACTGCTTTAGTTATTTTTATATCATTTTTAGATATTTTTGTAAAAAATATTGTGCTTTTTCTTTTTAAAGGAGTTTTTGAAATATCTGTAGAATATCTATTTTATTTATTTATAAACTTTTTAATATTTTACCTGGTGTATCTAACAAATGAGGATTTCAAGATTTAGTTTAGCAATAGCTTTTTTGGCTATTCTTTTTTCTATACTTGCAGTAAGGCTTACATATTTACAGATAATAAAAGGAAAAGAGTATAAAACATTATCTGAAAAAAACTTTTTTAGGCTTATAACAATAAACCCTCCTAGAGGGAAGATATTTGATAGAAATGGGATTTTACTTGCGTATGATGTTCCATACTACGAACTTTATGCAGTTCCATATATGGCTATAGATAAAAAACAAAGTATAGATAGACAGAGAAAAGAAGCGAAAAAACTTTTAAACAGTCTAGAAAAATATCTGAAAATAAAAATAAAATCTAAAAATCAGAAGATAGAAAGATTAATTGTCAGAAGTGGAGGAAAGGTAGTTTTAAAAACAAAATTAACAGAAGATCAATTAAAAAAGTTTTATACATATTCACATATTTTCAAAGGTGTTTTTGTTGAAACTGTTCCTAGAAGGAAATATACAAAATATGCGAAATATTTAGCTCATATACTTGGGTATGTAGGATATCCATCAAAGGAGGATCTGCAGGATAATCCAAAGCTAAGAACAGATATGTTAATAGGCAAAATGGGTGTAGAAAAAATATATAATGACAAACTACTTGGTAGTTATGGATTTAAAGCAGTTATAGTTGATGCTGCAGGAAGAATTAGGAAAGTTCTCTGGGAAAAACCTCCTAAAGAGGGAAATGATATTTATTTAACAATAGATGCTAGACTTCAAAGAAAAGTGTATGAAATATTTAAGAATTCTAGAGAAAAATCAGGAAGTGTTATTATTGTTAATCCAAAAACTTATGAGATTTTAACCTTACTTAGTTTTCCAACTTTTGATATACAAAGATTTTCTGACGGACTTTCTAAGAAAGAGTGGAAAGAATTAGTTCAAAATAAATATAAACCTTTATTTAACAAAGCTTTAAAGGGAATTTATCCTCCAGGTTCAATATACAAAATTGTTGTTTCAGTTTCGGCTTTAGAAGAGGGAGTGATAACACCTTATCAAAAAATATACAGTGGAGGAGTTTTTTCTATAGGAAAATGGGAGTATAGGAACTGGAATTTGGCAGGTTGTGGAAATATAAATGTTATGCAAGCTTTGGAGCAATCCTGTGATACTTTTTATTATCAAGTTGGGTTAAAACTTGGAGTTAATAAAATTGTTGAATGGACTTACAATTTTGGCATAGGAGAAAAATTAAATCCTAAAATAGAAACAAGAAAATCAAGAGTTCCATCACCAGATTGGAAAAAAAGGGTTTTGGGAGAACCATGGTTTCATGGGGATACAGTTAACCTTAGTATTGGACAGGGTTATCTGGGAATAACTCCTTTTGATGCCACTAAAATTGTGGTTCCTATTGCAAATGGTGGAAAGGTTTTAAAACCACAAATCTTAAAGGCTATATATGATAAAGATACCCATAAATTTATAGAAACTAAACCTGAGGTAATAAGAACTTTAGACATAAAAAAAGAGAACCTAAGGGCAGTAAAAAAAGGAATGTATCTTGTTGTTTATGGTAGAAGAGGAACTGCTAAAATCCTTGCAGAAGCACCTTTTAAAAATGCTGGAAAAACAGGAACTGCACAGGTTTATAGAAAACCAAAAAAGGGAGAAAAAATAACCAAATGGGAACTTCAAAACCATGCGTGGTTTGTTGATATGTTTCCTTATAAAAATCCAAAGTTTGTCATTGCTACTTTTGTAGAACACGGTAAAGGTGGTAGCAAAACAGCTGCACCTATAACATTAAATATAATAAAAGCTATAAAAAAACTTGGTTTATTAAGTTAGAGAGTGTTTACTTTTTCTACAAAGTTTTTTATAAGCTTTAATCCTGCCTTTTGGCTTTTTTCAGGATGAAATTGAACAGCCCAGATATTATCAATCTGAATACTACTACAAAACTCATTTATATAATCTGTTGTAGAAGCAACGACTTTACTATCTTCCGGAACTACATAAAAAGAGTGAACAAAATAAAAAAACTCACTGTTTTTTATATCTGTAAATAGTCCGTTTTTTTGTTTTATACTTACCTGATTCCAACCCATATGGGGAATTTTATAACCTTCCTTTTGCTTAAATCTTATTACTTTTCCTTTTATTATCCCAAGCCCTTTATGTTCTCCAAACTCATATCCTTTTTCAAACAGTATTTGAAGACCTAAACATATTCCAAAATAAGGTTTTTTATTGTTTACATGATTTATGATTTCATCATATAAATTTAATTCTTTTAAATGTTTAATAGCATCTCCAAATGCACCAACTCCTGGAACAACAATAGCTTTAGAATTTTTTATATCTTCAGGTTTTGAAGATACTTTAACACTTGCTCCAACTGCTTCAAATGCCTTGGCAACACTCCTTAAATTTCCCATTCCATAATCAACAACAGTTATCACTGCATACCCTCTTTTAACGATTTTATTAATGAAGCTATTTCTTTAAAGTCCTTTTTTCCTTGTAGTTTTACAATAGCACTTCCAACAATCACTCCATCGCTAAACTGTGAGAGAATTTTAGTGTGCTCCTTTTTAGAAACTCCAAAACCGACAGCTACAGGTGTAGAAGTAATACTTTTTATCTTTCTGATTTGAGATTGAACCTCATCCCATGGAAGTTGGTCTCTAGCACCTGTAATTCCCGTTAAAGAGACATAATAAATAAAATCATCACTGTATTTAGAAACAAGCTCTATTCTTCTTGTATCAGAAGTAGGAGCAAGTAGAAAAATTGTAGAAAGCTGGAAACTGTTTGCAATTTCTTTAAACTCTTTAGCTTCTTCGGGAGGTAAATCTGGAACAATAAAACCATCTACTCCTTTTTCTTTTGCAAGTTTACAAAAATTTTGAATACCCAAAATATAAATAGGATTATAGTAAGTCATTAAAATGAGAGGTATATCTGGAAAATTTCTTTTAAGTTTTTCAGTCAGATTTAAAACATCTAAAGGAGTAATTCCATCTTTAACTGCTTTTTCGTGAGCTACCTGTATAGTTGGACCATCTGCTACAGGGTCGGAAAAAGGAACGCCAACTTCTAGAATATCTGCTCCATTTTCTATAAGTGTTTTGGCTGTCAAAAAGCTATCCTCTAAACTAGGATAGCCTGCCATAAAGTAGCATATTAAAGGTTTTGTTTTCTCAAATTTTTCTTTTATTAAAGACATCTAAAGCCCTCTTCTTAATTTTCACAAATTATTATATCTGATTTGCTTTATTACAAATAAGAATTTATCATAGTGAACTACACACCGACTAAAGTCGGTGGCTTCTCAGGGAGATTGCTATCGTAAGATAGCCTTATCCCTGACAGGTGGTCACCACACCTTGCTACCCCTATCTGTCCATATACTCGGACAGACTTAGGACTACTTTTTAACCTTCCAAATACCCTTAATCTTATAGTTTGCTTTAATCCTGTAATGTAATCGTGAAATCTCTTTTTGAATTTTTTAAGTATATTTCTCGCTCCGTTTACATCTGCATTGATTAACCCAAGCATACTTCTAAACAATCCTCTATGTTTCCTTGCTTCAGGTGTGTAGTTTTCTTTGCTGACAGCTACATCTTTTAAGCTGTCCACACCTGAAGTATAGCTCTCATCCACTAAGACTACTTTTATTCCGTATTCACTTGCTTTGTATTCTATTTGCTTTGATACTCTACCGTGTGGTAGTAAACTCAGCATCTGGTCTACTATACTTGTTAGCTTGCTTTCCTTGTTTTTACTTTCTTGTAGTTTGCCTATCACTATGGTTGAAACATTGTATTTCTTTGCAAGCTCTACTATTAGGTTTGAAACTTTATGAGCGTAGTCTCTTATTAGGTTATTTATTCTCTTTTGTATCCTATGGAGTATCTTATCTACTCTGTTTGTTGATAGACCTTTGTTTAATAGATTATCTCTTTTCTTTTGCCATTTGGCTAATTTCTTTAGGTATTTTCTTAATATTGACTGTATTCCTTTGCCATCTATTATATAGCTTATTGGCTGGTTTTCTATTACCA
>QNYP01000102.1 GCA_003978675.1 Hydrogenothermus sp. | reverse complement strand
TTGTTCCAGAGCTAATTCTGTGTAATTCATCTTAAATACCTCCTTTGATTTGTATTTAAGATGAATTACACAGAATTAGCTCTGGAACAAACAAAAGAAAAGCAGGAGGAAAAAAGAAAATCCCAAAAAGGGTTCACATTAATTGAACTTCTAGTTGTAATTGCAATTATCGCAATTTTAGCAGCTGTTGCTATCCCTCAGTTTACTAAATATAAAAGAAAAGCTGCTATTTCAGCAGCAACAGGAGCATTAACACAATGTATATCAGAAGCTGCGGCTGCTTATGCAGATAACGGTAATACTAACTATACTTGCCAAATTGGAAGCACAAATGTAGATATAGTTCTAGATGCTAATACAGGAGAAATTTCAACAATTGAGGGTGTCGCTCCAGGAAATACATTTACTATAACTTATTCTGGATACAGCTTAACCTGCTCTTATAGTTCTACAAATGGAAAGGTTTCTTGTGAATAAAACAGAATTGACTAATAAATAAGGAGGGATAGGATTCCCTCCTTTTAGACATATTTCCTAATATGTATATATGGGAGGGGTTAATAATGAGAGGCTTTACACTTATAGAATTATTGGTAATTATAGCCATAATAGCAATTCTATCAGCAATAGCTATCCCTCAATATACAAAATACAAAAAAAGAAGTGCTATAGCATCTGCAACAGATACAATGAGAATATGTATAAATAAGCTTGCCACCTATTACACTGAAAATAGTTCTGTAAAAAGCTTAAATTGTAATATCCCAGGAGCTAATGCCTCATGTCCAATCGCCCTATCTGAAAATAGCGGTTTATTTTACATTTCTACTTCAAATTGCACATTTACAATAGAAGGTTATTCAATAACTTGCTCAATAGATTCTAGTAATAGAGTAAGTTGTGAGTAAATACAAATACATTCAAACTTTTTCAATTTTAGGGCTAATTTACATTTTTAACCTCTTTTTTTATCTAAAAGATGTAAATTTCGTATTAAACAAAGAAAATATCCTTACCTCTTTTGATGGATATATATATGCATCCTACGCTAAACAACTTTTAGATGGTTCCTATAAAACTATAGATTATCTTAGGAATGTTCCTGATTTTACTTTATCTCCAAGTCCTATTCCAATGAATTCATATATAGCATATATTTTAGTTAAATTTTTAGGGATTAAATTAGAAACAATAATTGTTTTTACATCCGCTATTTTAACACCGCTTCTTGTTTTTACTATGTATCTCTATACAAAAAAATTTTTACCAATTTATGCCTTTATAAGTGGAGCAATTCTTAGTAGTTTAAATTCTGTATATTACTCAAGAAATATCCCTGGCAGATTTGATACAGATAGTCTTATTTTATTTTTTGTTTTTTTAATCTTGTTCTTTGTTCTAAAAATTATTGAAAATTTACATAATCTGAAAAAATCAATATTCTACCTTTTAGCCTTAACATTATGCTTTAACATATTTATGTGGTGGTATTCAAAACCCTTATTTGCCAATGTATTTTTAGCTTCTATTATTTTTGGATTTATAACTTTTTATTTTAAAGATTTAAAAAATAAAAACTTACTAAAAAATATAAGTATCGTAATACTTACTTATATAATAGCCTTATGGCCTTTTTTAGAGAAAGGATTTTATGGCTTACTATATAAAATATTTCACTACGTTTTCAAACAACCAGAAGCTCAAACCTTTATTCCAGAATCAAATGCGAAATTCATATCTGAATTACAACCAGCTAACATAAACATATTTTTAGATGCTATTACGGACAATATAATTCTAGCAATAATAGGTATAATAGGCTTTTTATTAGTATTAAAAAGGCACTTTAAATACATATCTGTAGCAATTCCTATAATTGTAATTGGACTTTTATCTTTTAAATCCGGAGTGAGATTTTTAATATATTTAATACCTTTTATTGGAATGGGAATTGGGTATTTTTACTATATAATATACGAATATCTAAAAAAGAAATTTATTTTTTTAGAGAAAAATCTATATAAACTTACCTTAATAGCTTTAATTATTATATCCTCTTTCCCTGTTTCCATAGCTCTTGTAAAACCTATACCTGTTGTAAATGATGAGATTTTTTATTCATTAAAAGAAGCTAAAAACAAGCTAGAAAATAAATCTTACGTATGGTATACATGGTCTTATGGATATCCTCTAAGATATATTTTAGATAAAGGAGTATATGTAGACAATGGGAATCAAAATATAATAAAAAATTTTGCTATAGCAAACTCCTTTTATACTAATTCACTTAAAAAAAGTTATAAATTAATTTCATTTATAACAAATCATTTTTACGACGAATACTCTAAACTATCGTTAAAAGAATTTAACAAAAAAGTTGAAAACTATAATAAATCCCCTAAAAATACGGTTTATATTGTATTAACCAAAAAACTTCCCTACGAAGTTTCAACTACTAGACAAGGTGTTTACAATACGAACATAAAAAACTTTGAAATACCTATGGTTAAAAACATAACCAAGTGTTTACCTTTAGAAAATAAACTCTACTACTGTAGAGATTTTTTCTTCAATGTAGAAAGAAAACTTTTACTATGGAATCCTTCTTACATAGAACTAGCAAAAAATCCAAATATATTGGAAACCATATTTATCAATAGAGATAAAAAAAATATAAAAAAATTACCCTTTTACATGTTTACAGGTTCTAGAAAGAACCTAATATTAGAAATAGTCTATATTCAAGACAAAAGAGAATTGTTTTTCTCATATATTATACCAGTGTTTTATAACACTACATTTAATAAGTTATTCTTCTTAGATATAGAAAATAAATACTTTAAAAAAGTTTATGATGATTTTCCAAATTTAGTTGTATTTAAAGCACAATGAATCTTACTTAACCTTTTTAAAAAGAAACTTAACTTCTGACTTTTCCAAAGAATTCTTTTTCTTTGTTGAAACTACAATTCCATACAAATCCGAAGTTGTAAGATCCAATTTAACCTTAATTGTTGCAGTTATATCATATCCAGAGAAACTAGAACTAATATCGCTTAAATCTACAAAGCAATTTTCTTCACAAGAAGAATAACAAACTGTATCACCTGTACATTTAATGCTTCCATCTCTTAATTTTTTCATTATAAGCTTAGATACACTTTTAGAAATTTCTAAAGTTTGTATATAGGTTTTATTTTTTGTTGAAAAGTTTGTAGTTGTCAAAATTAGATAAAAAATAGCTCCCACCAAAGCTAACGATATCATTGTTATTATGAGAGTTATAATTAGAACCATTCCACTTTCATTATTTTTCATACTTATCACCAATTCATTGGTTTTACTGTCAACTTAACATTCTGCCATATAGGATTATTTTTATCCTTAATTTCTAAAACATCCATAGATATATATATTTTTTTATTCGTATAGTCTATATCTATCTGGGGATTTCTTACACAGTTTATAATTATTTCTCCATTACCATCATTCACAGAACGAACTAAACTATAATTTCCAGGTTCACAAGTGTTATCTTTAGATTCTATAAACCTATATTTAATCTCATAACAATACTGACCATTACAAAGTGTATAGTTTGTATCCAAGGGAAATGCAATCATTATAAAAGAATCAGGACAATTTCCATATTTACCATTAGCTATAAAGTTTCTGTTTATGTCAGTAAAAACTAAATCTTGGTTTGATAATTTTTCTTCTCTATCATCTATTTTGACATTAAAAATATTATTTCTACAATCTATAAAAAGCCAACCTCTAGTTTTTCTATTAGTTATATTTATAGAACTTCTTATTATTAAAATTTTATTTAACGAATCCCAATCCAAAACGTTTATATCTAAATCTTTTGCTATACCATAACCTGCATGGTTTAAATCTACCCTTAAAAGTTCTAATGCAGAATTAAATTCAAGTTGAGAAACTAGCTTCTTATATTCTTTATCAAAACTCTTTAAAATAAATTGGAATAAGCTTAATATAGCTAATGATATTATGCTTATAATTGCTAAAACTACTAACAGTTCAACTATCGTAAAGCCTTTACTTTTAATTATCCTAAACATCTTTATTTACAAGCATACTAAGTTTATATTCATTATCATTCCCGTACAAGTTCCATTTTACTATCACATCAACTAACTTTATTTCATTTGGTATAATTTCTTTTTGAAGTATATCTATTTTGTATATTAAGTTTAAATTTCTAAAAGTATTCCCTGTTTCTAAAAAATCACAAGAATTTTCTGAAATATCTTCATATTTTAAGCTCTGTAAATATTCACTACAAGAATATGCAACCTGTATTGCCTTAATTCTTGCCATTGTCTTAGTTTCATTTTCATAAGCTTGAGACATAAAAGAAAAAGAGATAAGAGAAACAAAAGATAATATAACAATAGATACCAACACTTCTATTAATGTAAAACCACTTTTTTTCCTAAAATTAATTACAGTTGTTGTTTCCATCGTTTTTTCCTAATCTAATTCTTATTAAAGAAACTGAAACACAGTTAAATTTAGCTATATTTTCCAAATCATTAACAAATATCGAACCTCGTTTTTCAAAATATCCATATTTAGAAATGTCTATAGAATCTACATTTGAATATAAACTTTTGGTAGCCTCTATACACTGAATATTATCTGGATATATACTTTTACAATAATTATCAGAATCTTGGCATTTTAAACAAATTTTATTTCCACTTATAGATAAAGTTAAATCAATTCTTTCTGTAAAAGCTAATAATCTAGATTTATGTAAAAAAGAATGTATCTGTAATGTGCTTTGTTTAACAATTCCAGAATTTATCCACTTTATAAGGTTGGGGATGGCTATAGAAGCCAAAATCCCCATTATAGATATAACTACTAATAATTCAACTAATGTAAAACCTGATTTTAGTTTTCTTTCCATAATAAGCCTAAGCTTCTTTCCCCTAATAAAACTAATGCATTATTACTATCTGTATTTATTACAACTGTATCATAAATATTATCATTATACTTGAATAATACTTCTCCATTTTGTTTCAAGACCTGTATATTAGATAGAATATCTGTCAAACCTGCTCCATTTAAGTCTAACTTTAATACAGAACTACCTTGAGAAATTGCAGATTGAGGATCAGAAGTAGGTACTAAATTTACATTTCCAAATCTAAGTCCTTCCATATTGTTAATAGTTATAGTTTTCCCTGTATCTTTATCAATAATTTGAGATGATATTATGCCATTATTATTTGTGAAATTACTAAATGTATAGCTGTCTAAACCTTTTACCAGCATTAAAACATCAACTCCATTTCCACCATCAATAGAAACATTTCCATTTACATTTCCAGAAATTGCTATAATGTCATCTCCGTCTTTAAGATGGAAATTATTTCCACCACCTAAATTTCCTTTTATAACAACTATATCTTTTATATCACTAAAATTAAAGTTTTCATTCATATTCACATCTCTACATATTAAAACTTTATTAACAGCGTGTTCTGAATTATCTGAAACATCAGAAACATCATAATTATGATTATATTCTCCATCCCAAGATCTATCTGTTTTTATACCATCGTTATCAGATTCCGAATAGCTTTTTACATCTTTATTTGACACATCGCAATTATTTGATGTATCTGATACATCTTTATTAGCATGCTTATTTTCATAACGGTGCTCATTTTCATAGCGATTTTCATTCTCGGAATTGTCATGATGATTCCCATTTTCATAACGATGTTCATTCTCATAACGATGTTGATTCTCATAATGATGACCCATACTTTTTTCACTGCTATTGTTTACTTTACAAACTTTTTTACATGTAAATTCATTTAGAGCTATAGATGCCGATTTAAGCATTTTTTTAGCTTTATGACTTTTGCAATGTTTATGTTTATGACTAGCTTCATGCATTTCTTCATCAGCATTTGCCCATATATATTGGCCAGATACAAACAAGGAAACTACACTCAAGAGAAAAACTTGAATACCTTTTAACAGTTTCATTTTTATACCCCCAGTAAAATTTTTTTCTCTATTATAAAATATATGTTTTTTTCGTTAAAAAATCGTGAATATTTATTAAAATCAAAATTCAATACATACTATGAATTTACTTTTATATACATACTTTTTAATTTTATAGTTATATCTTTTTACTATACTATCTATTAAAACATAACCAATACCAGAATGGGAGTTATATTCATTATTTTTTCTAATATCGTTCATAACACATAAAACAGCTTTACCATTTATATTAAGAAGTTTTATTTTTATAAAATCTTCAGAGTGCAAAAAAGCATTTTCTATTATAG
>QNYP01000173.1 GCA_003978675.1 Hydrogenothermus sp. | reverse complement strand
TCTGCTTGCCTAGGACTTTTTATGTTTTCTGCTATATAAGGGTTTTCTCTATAAAGAGATTGTATCATCCCAATAAGGTTAATTTTGTATCAGATATACCTTTGAAACTTGGTCAGTTTGTAATACTAGAGTATGAGGAAAACAACCAAAAGCTCAACCTTCTTGGGATGATACAATCTCTTTATAGAGAAAACCCTTATATAGCAGAAAACATAAAAAGTCCTAGGCAAGCAGAAGATTTTAGAAAATTTTCATCTTCTCAAGACACAATAAAAGGGGAAATTAGCATAATTGGTAAAATTATAGATGTAGGTAATCAAGTTTTCTTAGAAATGCCTAAAACCCCACCACTTCCAGCATCGTCAATTTATGAAGCACCAGCGAACATTCTTAGAAAAATCTTTGGAGAAAAGAATAAAAATTTTGTGAGAATAGGAAGATTGTTATCAGAGGAAGAAGAAATTCCTGTTTTTATAAATATTAATCAAGTAGTGTTAAGACATTTAGCAATACTTGCTATAACTGGGGCTGGTAAATCAAATACTGTATCTGTTTTACTAAAAAACATTGTTAATCTAGGTGGAACTGCTGTGGTTTTTGATTTCCATGGGGAATATGCTCAGGCAAAACTAACAAGAAATGGTAAAAATGTTGTAAACAAGATAACTCCATTTATAAACCCTGCTTATTTAAAGGCAAAAGAATTTGCATCGTTTATTGGTATAAAACAAAATGCTCATATTCAGTATAGATATTTTAGAAAAGCCTTTGAGAATTTAATAGAAAATTTAGAAGCAGAAAAAGGGAAAAACTGGCAAAACTATATAGACACTGAAACTTTCTTGGCAAGATTAAAAGAGGAAATAGAAAAGCTACAGGAAACAGAAGACAGAGTAAACAAAGATTCTCTATTTGAAGTCTTAAACAAGCTAGAAGATACAATACTAGAGCTAGGACATATTATAAAACTTGGAACACCTCCATTAATAGAAAAAATAAAATCTGGATATATAAATGTTTTTGATTTTTCAGAGTTTGATGAGGAAGTTTCAGATACAATTGCATCTAATCTCTTAAGATGGGGACTAGAAGAAAGGAAAAAAGCAGTTAGAGGTAGAGACTCAAAACTACCATTCCCAGTACTATTTGTAATAGAAGAAGCTCATATACTTGCAGGGGAAAGAATACACACAGACTCTAAATACTGGATATCAAGAATAGCAAGAGAAGGAAGAAAATTTGGAATAGGGCTTACTATAGTTACCCAAAGACCTAAAGGTTTAGATAAAGAAATATTATCTCAAATGAATAACATGATTATATTAAAACTTGTAGAGCCAGATGACCAAAGACATGTCCAAAAAGCAAGTGAAGCATTATCTTCTGAGCTTATGGAATATCTACCATCTTTAAACCCTGGGGAAGCAATAATAATAGGAAATATGACCAAAATACCTCTTTTAGTTAAAATAGACAAAGCGGAAGAAAAAATTGAAGGACATGATATAGATGTGGTTAATGAGTGGACGGAAATTTTAGAACAGGAAAGTTCTAAAAAACTAGACGACATAGAGGATATACTTGATAGTATTTAGAGAAGAAAAACTTTGTAACTACTTAACCCATTTTACCAAGGTTGGAAACAAGTTGGTAAATAGGACCTATTAGACCTAATACGAGTATTAGTAAAAACAATCCTAAAACTCCTATTAATATAGGTTCTATCATTTTTGCAATATTTTGGGAAATGTAATCAACTTTATTGTAATAATAATCGGAAATATATTTGAGCTGATTTTCTAATTGTCCTGTTTGTTCTCCAACATTTATCATTCTTATAATTAAAGAAGGAAATAGATTATGTTCCCTTAATGCTTCAGAAAAAGATTTACCAAGAGAAATATTTTCCCTTGCATCGTGAATAACCTTTTTAAAAACCTCGTTATTCATAGCATCTTCCATAATTTCCAAAGCTTGATAGAGAGGCAATCCTGCAGCAATCATAAGCTTTATATATTCAGCAAAGAATGCAAAATTAAAGTTTTTTATTATCATTCCAAAGATAGGAATTTTCAAAAGGATTCTATCTGTATGGTATTTGAATTTTTGAGATTTCATTCTAAGTAGTTTTAATAAAATTAAAAATATAAAAATGGTTATTACTATTAGAAGTATATATTCTTGCGTAAAATCAGAAAGTTTCATAATAAATATAGTCATAAGAGGAAGTTCCATATCAAATTGATTGAAAACTTTTATCATTTTTGGTAAAACATAGACAAGCCAAAATATCATGGCTCCTAATATAGCAGTAAATGCAAAGGCAGGGTAAATCATCGCTTGTTTCGTTTTTGACTTTAGATCTTCTATTTTCTTTAAATGTTCTGCAGCATCTTTTAAAGCTCTATCTAGATTACCGGTTTCTTCTCCAATTTTAAAAAGTGAAATAACAACATCTGAAAAGTAATTCTTATATTTTTCAACAGCTTTAGAAAGAGTGTATCCAATTTGTATTTTAAATGCTATATCAAGAAGTAAATCTTTAAGAGCGGGATTTTCTGCATCCCTAGCTAAATCCATAATACCTGTATTAAGAGGAAGTCCGGATTTAACAATAAGGTGTAAATTTTCCAAAACTTCTATAATTTCTTGTTTTTTTATAGACTTATTTTGTAAAGATAAAAATTTAAAAATATCAGGAAGTCTTTTTATTTTAATAGGAACAAGACCAGCAAATTCTAAAAAAGTAAATATCTCATTTTCTTTATCAACCTTGAATATTTTTCTTAGTTTATTTCCTTCACTATCAATTGCTTCTACAAAAAAAATAGCCATTATCCAGTTACTCTTTTAACTTCTTCTGGGGTGGTTATACCTTTTAAAACTTTTATAAGACCATCTTCTTTTAAAGTTCTCATACCTTTTTCCCTTGCTTTTTGTTTTATGGCAAGAGGAGTATGGCCTTGGACAATCATATCTGCAATATCTTCATCAATAAGTAAAAGCTCTATAATTACTGTTCTACCTAAGTATCCTGTATTTTTGCAATGTTCACAACCTGCACCATACCACACATTAATTTTATCGTTAATATTTTCTACGTTTGCATATCTTTTAATTATTTCTTCCTTAAATCCATATTTTGCTAATTCTATAGCAGAAATTTCCTTTTTTCTTTTACAAAAAGAGCATATTTTTCTTACAAGTCTTTGAGCAGTAATAGCAGTAACCCCTGAAGCAACCATGTAGTCTTTAATACCCATATCTATAAGCCTTGGTATTGCACTAACAGCATCATTGGTATGTAGTGTAGATAAAACTAAGTGTCCGGTAATTGATGCTCTCATTGCCATTTCTGCAGTTTCTTCATCCCTGATTTCCCCAATCAAAATAACATCTGGGTCTTGTCTTAAGAAGTGTCTTATTGCTCTTGCAAATGTATAGCCAGCTTTTTCATTTACTTGAGTTTGCTTTATAAATGGAAATCTATACTCTACTGGATCTTCTACGGTTAAAATATTTCTTTCTAGAGCATTTATTTTTCTTAGTGCAGCATAAAGAGTTGTTGTTTTCCCTGAACCTGTTGGACCTGTTACTAAAACTATTCCTTGTGGTTTTGTAAATTGCTCCTCTAAATGATTTAACACATCTTCTTCAAAACCTAAACTTCTTAAGTTAAATAAAGAAAGATTTTTTGAAAGAACTCTTAAAACAACATTTTCTCCATATGCAGTTGGTATTGTGGAAACTCTTAAATCATACTCTTCTTCAAAAAATGTATGAGAAAAAGCTCCATCTTGAGGAAGTCTTTGCTCTGCTATATCAAGATTAGCTAGAACTTTTATCCTAGAAACAACAGCATTATGTATTTCTTTAGGTATAGCATAGTAATGTCTCATAATTCCGTCAATTCTAAAGAATATATGAGAAGCTATATTTTCAGGAGATATATGTATGTCTGTAGACCTATCAATAATTGCATGATCTAAGATTAAATTAACTAGTTTTGGAACTTCTGCGGTTATTTCCTCTATAGATTTTTCTAATATTTCTTTTATTTTTTCTTCTATAGGGTTTTCAAGTAAAAAGTAATAGATTTCTACAAATTTAACTATACTTTCTTTATCAGATACATAAATATCTAATTCCCTGCCAGACCTTCTTTTAATGATATCGATAGCATTAATGTCGTAAGGGTTTGCCATAGCAACTTTTAAAGTATTTTCATCTATATCAAATGGTAAAACCTCAAGTTGTTTTGCAATGTTTTTATCCAACACTAATAGGGCATCCTTTGTTGGTGCGTATTGGGATAAATCTATGTAAGGTTTTCCTGATTGATATGCTATGGCCTCTGCAATTTCTTTAGGAGATACAAATCCAAGCTCGATAAGTATTTCTCCTAAAAGTCCTCTCCTGATTCTTTGGACTTCTAGGGCCACTTGGATTTGCTCTTCTGTAACATATCCTAGTTCTTTTAAAAGTTGACCTATAGGTTTTCTTTGAGACATTATCTTCTATTTCTATAAGATTTAAAAGTTAGTATTTATTTTTTCGTAGAAAATAACAATTGCTTTATAGTTATTTTCCCAATTTGTATCCGTGGCAGTAGCAATACTTATAGAACTAATTTTTTGTCCTGAAACTGTGATATTTGTTGCTCCTCTTACTACTCCAACACTTGCACCTTTTTGGTCGTTATATTGAGTTTCAAGCATTCTAGCTAAGATTTTTGTATCGTTTGATAAGTTAGTACTACAATCAGGACTATTGCAAACTGCGATAATATTTGTTTTGTAAGAAGGGGTAGTATAAGAACCGTATTTTATATATATGGTTTCATTAGGAGCCTGATAACTTTCAGGAGGCGGATTTACCACTCTACCATTATATCTTTCAAGTTCAGCTATCCAAGCGTTAATCCAAGAAATAGCTTTTGTTTCTTTAGAAGAAAATAAAAGGGAGCTACCTTTCCAGATAACTCCCAAAAATATTGCTATTACTACAAGAACTATTGCAAGCTCAACAAGTGTAAAGGCTTTATCTTTGTTTTTACTCATGATTAAAAGTTTATGTCAAGTTCATGTATTTTAACAATTATTCCTTTATATGTTGTACCACCACCAACCCATAAAGGACTATCGTTAGTTCCTGCTAATGTTAATGAATTTACAGTGTGATTAGTTACATCTGGATTATTTACTGCAGTTGCCCCGACTACAACACCGTTTATTGCATTTGTAGTTTCTCCAAATTTGTTTGCTTCGAGATTAGAAGCTATTTCTTCTCCTGCTGTAGTTAAGTTTCCACATGTATTTGTTCCATCACTTTCACAAATTACAACATAACAATTATTTCCATCTGCTTTGTAAAACAAATTAAAATCTATGCCTTTATACTTAAAGGTAAATTCAGGATTTCCTGTGTATTTACATAAACCACTAAGAGAATAATTTTGGTATACATTTGTAACTAAGCTTTCTATTACACCTATTGCTTTATTTTTTTTCGCATTTGCAAGTAAATCTGAACCCTTCCATATAGCCCCTAGTAAAATACCTATAATGACTAAAACAATAGCTAATTCTACAAGTGTAAAACCTTTTCGATTTCTCATAATTTATTACCTCCCAAAAATTTTTTCTTTAGTTAGGTCTTTTATCGAAAAAGTATACTAAACTTACAAGTGTATAGTCATTTTTATTAACCCCTGTGCAAAGTTGTTCCCACGTTTGGTCTCCTACAGCATTTATACTATTTGTTGCTCCAACAGATTCTCTTACATACCCAAGCCTTGCATCAGGAAAACCATCTAATTCTCTATCTATAATTTTTGCAGCAAAACAAGGAATATTCCTTACAACAATTACATTATAACCATCTATTTGTGAAAAATAGAATGCATCATTAAACGCATGTTTTGCAACTTCTCTATGGTTACCTACAGGCATTGAACCTATAAATTCAAGCTCTGAAAAAGGAGCATCTATATCAGCTAAAAATCCAGTTAATAAGGTGTTTGATGGTGTATTGTCAAAATTATCTAAACTAGCACCTAAGTTTTCGTAATCTATTATTCCATCGTTATCACCATCCCCAGCATATCTTCTATATCTATCATAAAAAGTATATTGCATAGCTAATAACCCTTTTATATCATTTAAGACTCTTTTTGTTTTAGCATTTTCTAATAAGTCTTGTCCTTTTAACACAGCAGTAATCATTATACCTATAATAATTAACACAATGGCTAGTTCTACAAGCCATTGTGTTAATTATTATAGGTATAATGATTACTGCTGTGTTATAAGGACAAGACTTATTAGAAAATGCTAAAACAAAAAGAGTCTTAAATGATAT
>QNYP01000169.1 GCA_003978675.1 Hydrogenothermus sp. | reverse complement strand
TTTAAACTTTTAAAGATAGGAGACGTAATATTAATTGTTGCTATTGTAGGTGTTAGTATATATGTGATTGTTGCTCCATTTTTTTTACCTCAATTTAAATCTGAAATTCTAAACTTATCATATCCAGAAAAACAATCAAAACCTCCAAAAGAAATAATTATAATAAGGAAAAGAATAAATACATTTGAAGATATAATTCCTATAGATTGTAATACAGTTATACCTGTAGTATACACAAAAGTTATATCATTAAAACCTTTACCTGTAGAACAAAGAAAGAAAAAATTCATAGATATAATACTTCCATCTATCTTAATTAAAAATTTTCAAATACAAAAAACAAGAGAAAAACTATTGGAAATAAGTAAAAAATTACAGTCAAATAAGCCTTTAAATGAAGATGAAGAAAAATTTTTAGAAGAACTCCTTGATAAATACAAAGCAAATTCTCTAAAAGAACTTTTAACAAAGGTAAATACACATCCCCCTAGTTTAGTAATCGCTCAGGCTGCCATAGAAAGTGGCTGGGGAACTTCTAGATTTTTTGTTTTGGCAAATAATGTTTTTGGTGTCTGGACTTTTAACAAAAATCAATCTTTTAAGATTAAAGCAAAAAATAGCAATGCATATCTGAAGATTTATAAGGACATATTGCAATCCGTAGATGATTATTATTATAGTATAAATGTTAGCTGGGCTTATTCTAAGTTTAGATTAGTTAGATTAAAGACAGATGACCCTTTGAAACTTTCAAATTACCTCGATAAATACTCTATTTTAAGGGATAGGTATGTTAAAAGAATTAAAAGAGTCATTAAGGATAATAATCTTAAAAGGTTTGATACTTGCAAACTTAATCCTTCTTTCGTCAACTAAAGCATATGAATACGGAATAATTTTGATATATCACAAATTTGATGAGCCTAAAACCCCTTCTACATCTATACCTTTAAAAGATTTTGAAGCACAAATGAGATATTTAAAAGAAAATAATTTCAATGTAGTTTCTTTATCAAAATTTATTGAATATTATAAAAAAGGATATTTCCCTCCAAAAACAGTCTCTATTACTATAGATGATGGTTATAAATCTACCATGAAAGCTTTTAAAGTCATAAAAAAATATAACTACCCATTTACTGTATTTTTATATATGGAAGCAATAGATAGATATCCAGATTTTCTGACAAAAAAACAATTAAATGAGCTTAAATCTTATGGAAAGGTAGAGTTTGGAAACCACTCTTATTCACACGAACATTTTGCAATTGTAAAAAACCCCAAAGAATTTGAGAAAAAATTTAAAGAAGATACATTAAAAGCAGAAAAAAAATTCATAAAACTACTGGGTTTTAAGCCTAAATTTTACGCTTATCCTTATGGAGATTATAATAATTTAGTAGTAAAAATTTTAAAAGAACTAGGATACAAAGCAGGTTTTACACAAGACCCGTCAAGTGCAGGTGTATATTCAAATATATTCGCAATTCAAAGACAACCTGTTGTAGGGCATTGGGGAAGTTTAAAACATTTTAAGAAAATACTAAATTATGAACAGCTACCAGTAGTTGAGTATAAACCAGAATTTGGACTAATAAATACTGATAACATCAATATATTTGCGAAGATAAAAAATTGGCAAAATTATATTTCCTGTGGTGTTTATATTTCAGAAAAAGGGTGGTTAAAGCTAGAAAAAAAAGATAATATTTTATTTTTAATAAATAAAATAAAAATAAATAGACAAAAAAATAGAATTGGCTTTAGCTGTTTTAATAAACAAACGAAAAAATGGGCTACATACTTTTATATGATAGTTAGGGAGTGATACTGGTAGGATATATAAGAATTTTTCTTTTAAGCTTACTACTTTTTGGTATTATTGTTTTATTCGGGTATATATTGCATACCCTAAACAATCTTCCAGATATATCTTTACTAGAAAACTGGCAACCTGCTCAAACTACTAAAGTTTATGACTGTAAAGGAAGGTTATTAACAGAATTTTTTGTTCAAAAAAGGCAATTTGTTCCAATTGAAAAAATACCTGATTTTGTAAAAAATGCTTTTATAGCAACAGAAGATAAGTCATTTTATACAAATATAGGAATTGATTTTGGAGGAATATTACGGGCATTTATAAACAACATAAAAGCAGGTCATATTGTAGAAGGTGGAAGTACAATATCCCAGCAACTAGTTAAAAACTTATTTTTATCTTCAGAAAGGTCTTTTAGTAGGAAATTTAAGGAACTTATCCTTGCGATAAAATTAAACAGAAGATATTCAAAAAATAAAATTTTAGAAATGTATCTTAACCAAATATATCTTGGACACGGAGCTTACGGAGTTGAAGCAGCTTCACAAGTTTATTTTGGGAAACATGTGTGGGAGCTAGATATCTGTGAAGCAGCAGTTTTAGCAGGATTACCAAAGGCTCCAAGTAAATATGATCCATTTAAAAATATAGAAGGAGCAACAGAAAGAAGAGATGTAGTTCTATCAAGAATGGTTGAAGAAGGATATATATCTAACGAGGAAGCTATAAATTGTAAGATGGAAGGAATAGAACTTTCAGAAGATAAAGATGAAGAAAAAATCTCTGATTATGCAACAGAGGCAGTTAGAAGATGGTTTGTAAAATATTACGGATATGAAAATTTATATAAAGGGGGATATAAGGTATATACAACTTTTGATAAGGATATTCAACAAAATGCAACTGAAATAGTAAAAGATAAACTCGAGCATTTGCAAAAAGTATTTGGTATAAGACCTTTGACAAGTGTAGAGAAGGAAAATTTACTAAAAGCCTATAAAAGTCAAAAAATAGGCATTAGATTAAAACCATCTAACATATACATAGCTCTAGTTTCTAGTATAAAGAGAAATAAAGTTAAATTTTTAATTAGAACTTTAGAAGGAGAATTTATCTATCCCAAAGCCAAAAGGTACTTTAAAAAAGGACAACCTGTGTATGTTAGATATATAGGCGGTGGAAAATTTGAATTTGTGCCATATCTAGAAACTGCTCTTGTTGCTATAGACCACAAAACAGGAGAAATAAAAGCTCTAGTTGGTGGATACGATATAAGAAAAAGTAAGTTTAATAGAGCAATACAAGGAAAAAGACAAGTTGGCTCTGCATTTAAACCAATAGTTTATTTAAAAGCTTTACAAGAAGGATACACTCAAGTATCTATATTAAAGGATGAGCCTATTTCATTTTGGGACCCAGATAATTTTGAGGAATGGATACCTGAGAATTACGAAAATAAGTTTTATGGAGATGTTAGTTTAAGATATGCCCTTGTCCATAGCTTAAATGTTGCTTCTGTATGGCTTTTTAACCAGATAGGAGAAGATCCAGTTATAAAGCTAGCTTATGATTTAGGAATAAGAACCCATTTACCAAAAGTAAAATCATTAGTCCTTGGCAGTGCTGAAATATCTCCTCTAGAACTTGCAACTGTTTACGCTACATTTGCAAACCTAGGTAAGAAATGTGAACCATTTTTTATAAAAAAAATTATAAATTCTAAAGGTAAAGTCGTTTATAGAAATGAACCTTTTTGCAAACAGGTTGTATCTCAAAAAGAAATAGCAGTTTTAAGAGATATATTAGAAGGAGTAATACAAGAAGGAACTGGGAGAAAAGCAAAGGTTTTAGAACTTCCTCTTGCTGGAAAAACAGGAACAACAAATAATTACACAGATGCTTGGTTTGCTGGTTTTTCTCCAGATATTACTACAGTAGTTTGGGTGGGATACGACTATAAAAAGAAAATAGGATGGAAAGCAACTGGTTCAAAAGTTGCACTTCCTATATGGATAGATTTCATTGCTTCATATTATGGAGTTGTTGAAAATATTGGGCAGTTTGAGAATCCAGAAGGGGTTGAATACTACCCTATAAATATGGATACTCTTACTTTAGCTACTGAAAACTGCGAAAGGAAAAATTTACTTTTTATAATAGGAACTCAGCCAGAAATTACATGTGAAGGAAAATATAAATTTCCTATCCCTAAATTAAGAGAAATTTTGGATAAATACAGCATTCCAAATCTAGAACACTTATACTTTGAAGAATGGTTATATGAAAAGACAAATAAAGATAAAAAACTAGAAAATAAAGTAGATATAGAAGATAATAATAATACATTACCAGATGATTTTATATTTGATATACAGGTAAATCCTGAAGAAAATTAATGTCTTTTATAGGAGTAAATAATATGAAAATGGAAACTAAATATAAGTATCCAGACAAAAAAGGATATTTTGGAGATTTTGGTGGAAAATTTTTACCAGAAACTTTAATTCCAGCACTTGAAGAACTAGAAGAACAATATGAAAAAATAAAAAATGATGGAGATTTTCAAAGAGAATTTATATATTATCTTCAAGAATATGCAGGAAGGCCAACAATACTATATTTTGCTCACAGACTAACAGAAGCTGTTGGTGGAGCAAAGATATATTTAAAAAGGGAAGATTTACTTCACACAGGGGCACATAAGATAAATAATACTTTAGGGCAAGTTTTGCTAACAAAGAAAATTGGTAAAAAAAGGATAATTGCAGAAACAGGAGCAGGACAACACGGTGTTTCAACTGCTACTGCAGCATCTTTATTTGGACTTGAGTGTGTAGTTTATATGGGTGAAGTTGATGCAGAAAGACAAGCATTAAATGTATTTAGGATGAAACTTCTTGGAGCAGAAGTCAAAGTTGTAAAATCTGGAAGCAGAACATTAAAAGATGCAGTAAATGAGGCTTTAAGAGATTGGGTAACTAATGTAAGAACTACTCATTATGTAATTGGTTCAGCACTTGGACCTCATCCGTTTCCTGTTATTGTTAGAGATTTTCAATCTGTTATCGGTAAAGAAACAAAAGAGCAAATTTTAGAAATAGAAGGAAGACTTCCTGATGTAGTTGTTGCTTGTGTTGGTGGTGGAAGTAATGCAATAGGAATGTTTTATCCATTTATAGAAGATGATACAGTTCAGCTTATAGGAGTTGAAGCAGAAGGATATGGATTAGAGACAGGTATGCATGCAGCAAGTATAAATGGTGGTAGAATTGGGATACTTCATGGTATGAAATCTTATTTCATACAAAACGAATGGGGACAAATAGAAGAAACCCATTCTATTTCTGCTGGATTAGATTATCCAGGAGTAGGTCCGGAACATGCTCATTTAAAAGAAACAGGCAGAGCCAAATATATAACTGCTACTGATGAAGAAGCTCTAGAAGGTTTTGTTTTATTATCCCAAACAGAAGGAATAATCCCTGCACTAGAAAGTTCCCATGCAGTAATAAAGGGAGTTGAGATTGCTAAAAATTTAGATAAAGATAAGATAGTTGTAATTAATCTATCTGGTCGTGGAGATAAGGATGTTCAGCAGGTAAAAAATTTCTTTGACACAAATCCTGATATTTACGAAAAAATTATGGATAAAATAAAAACTAATTACAAACTATAAACTTACAAATATTTTTGCTTACGATTTTTTTTCTATCAGTTGTAAATATTATATAGGCTATATCCTTTTTATCTAGAAAATTTAAAGCCTTTTCTAAAGGCATTACAGAAACAGCCGTTGCATAAGCATCTAAATATGTATTATTTGCTATAGAGATTAAAGTTATAGAAGCTATAAGAGTTTGAGATTTTTTTGTTTTTGGATTTATAAGATGGTTATTTTTAGTATTACCTATATACCTTTCATAATTTCCACTTGTAGAAATTGCAGTTTCAGGATTTTTTGTCCAAAATGAAAAGATAATACCTTCTGAAAAAGGATTTTTTATCCCTATATAACATATATCTAAACATCTAATATCTCCACTTGCTTTAATTACAGCTTTGCTAATACCATTCTTTTTCAAAAAGTCAGCTACTAAATCTACTGCATAACCTTTACCAATTCCTCCAAAGTCAAGAGATATATTATTTTTCAAGTAAATAAAATCATTTTTTATTTCTATATTTTCAATACCTAAGTTTTCACTTGAAGATTTATAAGATTCTTCATAAAAAATGCCAAATTTCTTTGTAAAATTTCCCAGTGTTATATCAAAATATCCATCTGTTTCTCTATATATATCCAAACAAATTTTCAACAAATCTAAAACTTGATTATCTATCTTTTCAACCTTGTTTTTGTTCAGTTTATAAACATAAGAATCTGGTCTATACTTAGAAAATTTATTATCTACTTCTTTAAAAATATTGAATGCTTCCTTAAACAAATTCTTATTTTCTTCAGGCAAAACTATAGAAATATAAGTTCCCATAATGTATTTTGTTCTTTCTATAGGCTTAGCAAAAACAAAAGAAAACATAAGAAGAAATACAATACCTAAAATAATTCTTTATAAACCTCCTTAGACTTTATATTTTCCAATGTTAATAAAGTTT
>QNYP01000168.1 GCA_003978675.1 Hydrogenothermus sp. | reverse complement strand
TTTTTCTAAAGACATTTGTCTAATAGCTTCTAAAAATGGAAGGCTTTCTATATCTCCTACAGTTCCTCCAATCTCAACAAGAACAATTTCTGCATCGGAAGATGCTTTTTCTATAGTTCTTTCTTCACTTGGGAAAGGAGTAACATCCGCAGGTATAGGCGCTATCTTAGAAGCAATGGGATATAAGATAACCTTCTTAAAACTAGACCCATATTTAAATGTTGACCCAGGAACAATGAATCCATACCAGCATGGGGAAGTTTATGTTACAGAAGATGGAGCAGAAACAGACTTGGATTTAGGACACTACGAAAGGTTTACAAATGTAGTTTTAACTAAGCATAACAATGCCACTTCTGGAAGGCTTTATTACCACATACTAGAAAAAGAAAGAAGAGGTGCATATTTAGGAGCAACTGTTCAAATTATTCCTCACTTTACAAATGAAATAAAAAGAGCTATAGAAAAAGCATCTTCCGATGCAGAAATTGTTCTTGTTGAGATTGGAGGAACTGTAGGAGATATAGAAAGCCTTCCATTTTTAGAAGCTATTAGACAAATGTCTTTAGAAAAAGGAAGAAATAATTCAATGTTTATACACTTAACTTATGTTCCTTATATAAAAGTAGCAGGGGAGTTAAAAACAAAGCCATCTCAACACTCTGTAAAAGAGCTAAGGGCAATAGGTATACAACCTGATGTTTTAATATGTAGGGCAGAAAAACCCCTTCCAAAAGCCATAAAGAGAAAACTCGCATTATTTACAAATGTCCACGAAGATGCAGTTTTATCTGCACCAGATTTAGATACAATCTATGAGATACCTATACATCTAAAAAAAGAAAAACTTGATGTAGTAATATCAAAGCTTCTAGATATTGAATATAGAGAACCAGACCTATCAAAGTGGAAAAAAATAGTCAATACATTACATCAAATAAAAAAATCTGATGAAGAAGTAAACATTGCAATTATTGGAAAATACACAGAACTTAAAGATGCATATAAAAGCATAGATGAAGCTTTAATCCATGCAAGTATAGCAAATAAGGTAAAAATCAACGTAAACTGGGTTAGAGCAGATGATTTAACAGATGAAAATATAGATGAACTTCTAGGAGAAATGGACGGAATTCTAGTTCCAGGAGGATTTGGAGATAGAGGAGTTGAGGGAAAAATAAAAGCAGTTAAATTTGCAAGGGAACATAATATTCCATATTTTGGTATATGTTTAGGAATGCAAGTTGCAGTTATTGAGTTTGCAAGAAATGTAGCAGGTCTAGAAAATGCTAACTCTACAGAATTTGACCCACAAACCCCATATCCAGTTATAGACCTTATGCCTGAGCAGAAAAATATTGACAAAAAAGGTGGAACAATGCGTCTTGGAGCTTATAAATGTACTATAAAAGAAGGAACCTTAGCATATGATATATATAAACAAAAAGAAATCTATGAAAGACACAGACACAGATATGAATTTAATACAGAGTATAAAAAATTACTAGAAGAAAAAGGTCTTGTTATTTCTGGTGAATATACAGTGAAGAAACTGCCAGAAATCGTTGAGATTCCATCACATAGATGGTTTATAGGTTGTCAATTTCACCCAGAGTTTAAAAGCAAACCATTTTCACCCCATCCTATATTTAAAGAATTTGTAAGGGCAAGTTTTGAATATAAAAAGGAAAAGGAGGCTAATTGAATTGAATATAAAAGAGGAGCTTACTCCAAAACAAATAGTTCAAGAACTTGATAAATACATAATAGGGCAAAAAGAAGCCAAAAAGGCAGTAGCAATAGCTCTTAGAAATAGATGGAGAAGACAGAGGCTTCCTGAAGAACTTAGAGATGAGGTTATTCCTAAAAACATACTTATGATAGGACCAACAGGAGTTGGAAAAACAGAAATCGCTAGAAGACTTGCCCTTCTAGTAAATGCTCCATTTATAAAAGTAGAAGCTACAAAATTTACAGAAGTTGGATATGTAGGTAGAGATGTTGAAGCAATAATTAGAGAACTTGCTGAAGCTTCATTTAAAATGGTAAAAGCTGAAAAACTAAAAGAAGTAGAAGAAAAAGCACAAGAAATAGCAGAAGAAAAAATATTAGATTATCTAGTTCCAAGAAAAGTTAGAAGACTTGGAACACTGGAGGGAGAAGAACCAGAAGAATCTCCAGCTAGAGAAAAATTTAGACAACTCTTAAAAGAAGGAAAACTTGATGATAAGATTGTTGAAATTGAAGTTAATGAAAAGCCAGCTATTGTTGGAGGAGTAATTGCTCCTGGAATGGAAGATATCGAAAACCAGCTTAAAGATTTATTTTCATCACTTGCACCATCTAAGAAAAAAAGAAGAAAAATGACAGTAAAAGACGCTTTAAAATACATAAAAAATGAAGAAGCTGAAAAATTAATTGATATGGATGAAGTAGCTCAAGAAGCAGTTTACAGAGCAGAAAATTATGGAATTGTTTTTATTGACGAGATAGACAAAGTTGCAGGTAAATCCAAAAGTTCAGGACCTGATGTTTCAAGAGAAGGAGTTCAAAGGGATTTACTTCCAATAGTAGAAGGAACTACTGTTTCAACCAAATATGGACCAATAAAAACTGACCATATATTATTTATAGCCGCTGGAGCTTTCCATTTATCAAAACCATCAGATTTAATTCCAGAACTGCAAGGAAGATTTCCAATTAGAGTAGAGTTAAAAGCATTAACAAAAGATGACTTTATAAGAATACTTACAGAGCCAAAAAATGCACTTATTAAGCAGTATAAAGCATTAATGGAAACAGAAGGAGTTTATTTAGAATTTACAGACGATGCAATAGAAGAAATAGCAAGAATAGCAGAAGAGGTTAATGAAAAAACAGAAAACATAGGAGCAAGAAGACTACACACAATTTTAGAAAGAATTATGGAAGATTATTCGTTTGAAGCACCAGATTTAAAAGGACAAACTATAATTATTGATAAAAAGGTAGTCCAATCTAAATTAGAAGATATAGTTCAAGATGAAGATTTAAGCAAATATATACTATAACTTGGAGGATAAAATATGGAAGAGAAACTCAATGAAGTTCCAATAACATTTTCAGAGCTTTTAAAAGATGTTGATTTAAAAGATAAAGCCAAAGCATATGTTTTAATAGAAGCAGATCCTGCACATATACCATATATACTTGAAGAGCTTGCAAAGGTTGAAAATGTTCGCTCTGCAGATGTTGTAACTGGTATATATGATATTATTGTCTTTGTAGAAGGAGAAAACCAAAATGAAATAGGTAGAGTTGTTATAAAAGAAATAAACCCTATAAGAGGTGTAAAAAAAGCTACTACTTGTATGGTAGTGGAGATTTAATTTTATATGAGATTTACAAACATAAACTTTAATAAACTAGCAATATTTGCAATAATCACAGGTATTTTAAGTCTAATCATAAATATAAACTATCTTGAATTTAGAGGAGAAGAGGCAAGAAGGGGTATAATTGCATTTGAAATGTTATATGAAAAAAATTTTATACAGCCTCTTTTTCTTGGAGATTATTATTTCAATAAGCCTCCTTTTTTTAATTGGCTAATCATTATTTCTTCTTTCTTTATACCTTGGTCAGAACTTACATTAAGGATAGTAAGTATTTTGTCTTTTGCTTTAAGTCTATTTGTTATTTACAAGTTTTACATAAGATTTTTTAATGACAAAAATGGAGCAATATTTGCAGTTTTATCTTATTTAACCTTTTTAGATTTACTATTTTTCTACGGATATCTAGCTGAAATAGATATAACATTCGGATTTATTGTCCTTTTGTTTTTTTATTTTTCTATAATTGGTTTTTTAGAAAAGAAAAATTTCTTTATTTTAATATCCGGTATAATTGCAGGGTTTGCATTTTTAACTAAAGGACTTCCCGCATTTGTATTTTTTGGTTTAACCTATCTAACATTAATAGTATATACCAAGAATTTTAGGTTTATTTTCAACCCTTACATTTGGATTTCCTTTTTTATTATGCTTTTCATATCTCTAGCTTGGATTTTTAATACTGCAAACCCTAAAGTTTGCATTGAAACATTAATATGGGAAAGCACAACACGATTAAAAGATAATGACAGAATCCTTAAGTTTCTTACACATCTGTTTATGTTTCCATTTGAAATTATAAAATTTACGATACCAGCGAGTTTATTTGCTTTATACATTATTTTCAATAAAAAAATTAAGCCAAATTTAGACAATAGAAAAATTAAATTATTATTTTTAATAATTTTAATAAACTCTTTACCATACTTTCTAGCCACAGATAGTAAAGGAAGATATATGATACCAATTTTCACACTTTTAGCTGTTCTTATAGGTAGATACATATATCTATCAAATCTTAAAATTCAAAATATATTTTTATACACTGCTTTATTTTTTATAATAGCAAGATTTTTAGTTGGTTTAATAGGTTTTCCTATATATACAAAGTATTTATGGATTTCAAAAAAAGCAGTAGCTGAAGATATTTATAAAATAACAAATAAAAGCGAAAAAATAGCTTTTGATTGTATAGCAAAAAAGGAAGTAGCAATATATTTAGACTTTCTTTTAAAGAAACCTATCAAAAAACCTAAATATCTTCCTGATTGGGAGTATTATATATCTTGTAAGGAATTAAATTTACCTATTGTTAAAGAATATGACTTTAAAAAGAATTACAAAATAATTTTATATAAAAAACAAAAATAAGGGAGAAAAATTACTCCCCAGTAATCTCTTTTATTATGTTTCTTATTGTGTCTTCAACCTCGTTTGCTATATCTTTTACATCATTAGCATCACAAACATTTATAATTTCATTTGGTAAAACAGTGCTTAAAAGGGTTGTATTATCATCTAGTTTCTCTATAGCTATTCTACAAGGCATAAAACTAGCAAGTATAGGTTTTTTTTCAAGTATCAAAGATGCATATTTAGGTTGACAAATCTCAAAAGTTGCTATTTTCCTAGAAATAGGAAATCCTTTTTCTTCAAGGATTTTATCAAACTCATAAACTTTCATAACTCCAAATTTATTATTTTTACAAGCCTCTTCTACTTTTGAAAAGACTTCTTCATAAGGCTTATTAATTTCCTGTTTGTATATCATTGCTATCACCTCCTTGTCCGTTATTTGTCGCTGATGCTTGTTGAATAATACTATCTAATATATTACCGATAATTTCTCCCCTTTGATAAAGTGTATGAGCTTTAAATGCTTTATCTTTGCCCTGTTTTGCTATTTCTTCTCTTTCTGTTTCATTTTCTTCTAGGTAATATACAATTTTTCCTTCTATATCTATACTGTCAAGTGGATTGTATGTGATTATCTCTTGCCCATCTACAAAAAATGATTTAGATGCTAGTTTTTCTTCTATCATTGTAAATGTTCCTGTTGCTATGCTGTAAAATGCAGTTAGTCCAAGACCTGATGATAAAAATGGTGGCTGGCTTAAAAGGGATATCTTAGATTTTGAAATAAAATGCATAGTATCTTCAAGAGTTAAAATATCTTCGTAAACCACTACATTGTCCTTTAATTCTCCCTGAACCTGTCCTAAAACATTTATTGTTATATCATCTATAGAATCTATAATATGCCACCTTCTTAAACTCATTGCATATCCGCCAATTTCTGCCAGTAAGGCTGTAAATTCTTGGTCTTTCTCTTGTTGAAATTTAATTAATGCTTCTTGAAATTCCTGTGCATACTGGGAAGCTAAAAATCCTGAAGCAAATCTGATAGGCATTTCTGGATTTCTAAACAATAATCTTCCAAGTTCAACCGCATAAGAATAAAGAGCCTCATCTAATCTTTCCTTCCATGCATTTTCAAATAAAACAGGGTCAACAACTGGGCCAATAAATGCAATATCAAATTCCTTTTCTGAAGATGGGAATGTTTTTGAAGGGTTTATCCCCGGAGCAACAAATGCTACATTTTTTCCAAGTCCTGAAAGCCATTGACCATGTTCTATATCTATAGTTAAAAACAGAAATTGGTTAGAAGGTAGAATAGGTTTTAGTTTTGAGTAATGAAGCATAGGGTCTTCTAAAAACCAACTTATATGGATATTACCAACTACATCTGATAATGGCTTCTTTTCTCCTTCTGGGCTTTCTGCAAAAATAACTCCATCTAGATTAATATCAAATGTAAATAAAGGTTTAAACTCATTTAAATCCTCAACTATTTCCTGTATGTTATCTGGCGTTGGCTTGTAAACCTTTGTTTCAAAATTTCTTGCCGATAGAGATTTTTCTAAACCTTCTATAATATGTTCGTTAAAACCTTTTGGGTCAGGGGTTTTAAAAAATGCAATTCTCGGTTTCATTTTTCCTCCAATGATTTTGTGTTAATCTAGATGGAGTTATTTTTGCAGAAAGCCCAGAAGGAGAAAAGAAGCCATTATCAGATGTAGTTGGTAATATC
>QNYP01000171.1 GCA_003978675.1 Hydrogenothermus sp. | reverse complement strand
TTTCCATATTCATATTCTTGTCTGTAAACTTTTCCATCTCTGTAAACTTCAACAACAAGCCATTTTGATAATGCATTAACTACAGATGCACCAACCCCGTGCAATCCTCCTGAATACTCATAGGCTTTTTTAGAAAACTTTCCTCCTGCAGAAGAAAAAAAACAAATAGATTATGGAGCTGAAGCAATTGATGTAGTTGAAGGTCTTGATCATGTTCGTGCAAGACCTGCTATGTATATTGGAGATATTGGTGAAAGGGGACTTCATCATTTAGTCTGGGAACTTGTTGATAATGCTGTTGACGAAGCAATGGCTGGTTATGCCAAAAATATATCTGTGATTATACATGAAGATGGTTCAATAACTGTAGAAGACGACGGTAGAGGTATTCCTGTTGATATACATCCTAAAACTGGAAGACCTGCTGTAGAAATGGTGTTTACTAGACGCAGGAGGAAAGTTTTCTAAAAAAGCCTATGAGTATTCAGGAGGATTGCACGGGGTTGGTGCATCTGTAGTTAATGCATTATCAAAATGGCTTGTTGTTGAAGTTTACAGAGATGGAAAAGTTTACAGACAAGAATATGAATATGGAAAACCTATTACTGACCTAAAAGTAGTTGGAGAAACTAAAAGAACAGGGACTAAAGTAACATTTATGCCAGATGATCAGATTTTTGAAACTGTTAAATTTAAATATGACACTATTGCAAAAAGATTAAGAGAGTTAGCATTTTTAAACTCAAGCGTTAGATTCTATGTAAAAGATGAAAGAAAAGATTTAGAAGAAGAATTTTTATATTTAGAAGGAATAAAAGACTTTGTAAAAGTTTTAAATCAGGCAAAGGATCCTTTATTTAATGAAATTATTTATATAAAAGATAAAAAAGACAGAGTTTTAGTAGAAGTTGCATTTCAATACACAAAAAGTTATAACGAAGTTGTTGAAAGTTTTGTAAACAACATTAAAACAGTAGAAGGAGGGACTCATGTTTCTGGTTTTAGAACTGCTTTAACAAAAGCTATGAATAAAACTTTATCTAATATGAGGCTTCCTAAAGAGTTAAAAAGTGGAGTAAAAGGGGAAGATTTAAGGGAAGGTTTAACTGCAGTAATATCTGTAAAAGTTCCAGAACCTCAATTTGAAGGACAAACAAAATCTAAACTTGGAAACCAAGAAGTTAAAAAGATTGTTGAATCTGTTGTTGGAGATGCACTGCTTGAATATTTTGATAAAAACAAAGATATAGCTGTAAAAATTGCAGAAAAAGCAATAGAAGCAGCAATAGCAAGAGAAGCAGCTAGAAAAGCAAAAGAAGTTTCAAGAAGAAAATCATTTTTAGAAGACACCTCATTACCGGGAAAACTTGCAGACTGCTCTGAAAAAGACCCTGAAAAATGTGAATTATTTATAGTTGAGGGTGAATCTGCAGGAGGTTCGGCAAAACAGGGAAGAGATAGAATACATCAGGCAATACTTCCACTAAAAGGTAAAATCTTAAATGTAGAAAAAGCAAGAATAGATAAAATTCTATCAAATGAGGAAATCCGTTCAATAATAAATGCAATAGGAACAGGAATAGGCTTAAATGTAGAAGATGATGAAGAAGGATTTGATTTATCTAAGCTTAGATACCATAAAATAATATTAATGGCAGACGCAGACGTTGACGGAGCACATATTACAACTCTTCTTTTAACACTATTTTACAGATATTTCCCACAACTAATAGAAAATGGATTTTTATACATAGCTCAACCACCTTTATACAGATTAAAAAAAGGAAGGACTACCATTTATGTAAAAGACGATGAAGAGCTAGCAAGAATAATAATAGATTTTGCTTCTGATGATTTTCAAATTGAAGGTAAAAATTTAACAAAACTAGAAATAAAAGAACTTGCCAAAAAAGCAAAGGAATATGCAGATTTAAAGAAAAGTCTTATTAAGAAAAGAGATAAAGACGTAGTAGATACAATTTTAAAACTTGGAATAACTGAAGATGATGTAGTTGAGGAAGAAAGAGTTAAACAAATAGTTGAAAAGGCAAAAGAGCTTTTACCAAATTATGAAGTTTATTATGAAAAAGACCAGTTTGAAGGGGCTTTTGATATATTCTTTGATAAAAAAGAAAAATTTGGAAAAGTTTCAACAAAGGTAGATTCAGACTTTTTAACTCTTTATGCTTACAGAAGGCTTTTAGAACTAGATAAAGAATTAAGAGAAATTGTTGGAAACTTACCGATTACCGTAAATACAAAACAAGGAAAAACAGAGGTCAATGACTTTGAAGAGCTATTTGATTTAATATGGAATACTGGATTAAATGGGGTAGAAATCCAAAGATACAAAGGTCTTGGGGAAATGAACCCAGAACAACTATGGGAAACAACAATGAATCCAAAGACAAGAAGATTACTACAAGTTACTCTAGAAGATGCAGCATTGGCAGATGAAGTATTTTCAATACTAATGGGAGAGAAAGTAGAGCCTAGAAAAGAATTTATAATGAAGTATGCAAAAGAGGTTAGAAATTTAGATATATAAGGAGGTAGAAACTTTGGAATACGTTTATTTTGAAGGGAAAATTGTTCCAGAAGAAGAAGCAAAAATAAGTATAAAAACAAACTCTTTTCACTATGGAACAGCTATTTTTGAAGGTATAAGAGCATATTACGATAAAGAAACAGATAAAATGTTTGCTTTATTTTTTAAACAGCATTACGAAAGATTATTCAAAAACATGAAAGTTTTAAATATGGAAATTGATGAAAGTATTGATGAACTAGTTGAGATAACTAAAGAACTTATAAGAAAAAATAACATAAAAAGCGATATTTATATCAGACCTATAGTCTACTTTTCAGATACAGCCATAGGACCAAAGCTAATTGGATATAATGCAAAAATAGCAATTTATCTTTACCCTCTTGGAGATTATATAGATATAGAAAAAGGAACAAAAGCAATAGTTTCATCTTGGACTAGATTATACGACAATATGATTCCACCTAGATTAAAAGTTGCAGGAGCCTACGTAAATAGTGCATTTGCAAAAACAGAAGCAATCCTTGCAGGAGCAGATGAAGCAATTGTTTTAAACAAAAATGGTTATGTTTCAGAAGGTTCTGCAGAAAACATTTTTATAGTTAGAGATGGGAAATTAATAACTCCTCCTGTTTCTGATGACATCTTAGAAGGAATTACAAGATGGGCAGTTATGGTAATAGCAAAAGATTTAGGCTATGAAGTAATTGAAAGAAGTATAACAAGAACAGAACTTTATATAGCAGATGAAGTATTTTTCTGTGGAACAGGGGCACAAATTTCTCCAGTTGTTGAGATAGATAATAGAAAAATAGGTGATGGTAAACCTGGGAAGATAACTAAAGAAATCCAAAAAGTTTATTTTGATGCAGTTAGAGGAAAAATAGAAAAATACAGACATTGGGTAGAAGAGATATAGTTTGTTTAATTACAACATCCTTTTGAGGTTTTAAAAATGATATTTTTGAGGATTTTCCTCATTTTCTTTTTTATTTCTTTTCCTTCTCAAGCCACTATACAAAACAACTGTCTAAATTGCCACAATGGTATAGAAGATATTAGAGACCCAAATTCTAAAATGATGAAGGAAATTTTCCATATTGCAGAGTTGGCAGGATATCCACAAAATAGCTGTATAGTTTGCCATGGTGGAAATCCAAAAGCTACAACTAAAGAGGAAGCTCATAAAGGTTCAATAAAAGCATTTTTAGAAGGTTTAAAAACAGACCACGGAATTATTAAAGGACCTCAAAACTTTTATCCTGACCCAGGAAGTCCCTGGATAAATAAATATACCTGTGGAATGTGCCATCAAGAGCAAGTAAGAACTCAGTATACATCTTTGATGTTTACAGAAGCTGGAAAAATACAGGGGACTTTATGGGGATTTGGGGGATTAAATGGTTATAAACACGATATTGGAAACTATGATGTAAAAACTTTAGATATTCATGAAACTCTTGGAACTAAGCAGTATAAAAAATACATGGAAGAATTAAAAAAACTAGAACCACAGGTTTTTCCAAAAAAAATGACTACATTACCAAAAGCACCAACTGCAAAAGAAGTTGAAAAAAATCCACAACTTGCAGTTTATACATACCTAAGACAAGAATGCCAGAGATGCCACACAGGAAATAAAGGAAGACAAAAAAGAGGCGATTTTAGAGGGATGGGATGTTCTGCCTGCCATATTCCTTATTCAAATGAAGGATTTTATGAAGGAAATGACCCTACAATCCCTAAAAATGAAAGGGGACATTTACTAACTCACCAAATACAAGCTACAAGAGAAGCAAAAGTAAAAATACATGGTTTAACCTATTCAGGTATTCCAGTAGAAACATGTACCACATGCCACAATAGAGGTAAAAGAATAGGGGTATCTTATCAGGGGTTAATGGAAACCGCTTATAATTCACCTTTTGCTGATGATGGTTCATCTCAGCCTAAATTACACACAAAATATTATCTGCATCTACATGCAGATGTTCATCTAAAAAAAGGAATGCTTTGTCAAGACTGCCACACTAGCAACGATGTTCATAGTGATGGAACACTTGTTGGAACAAATTTAGCTGCAGTAGAAATAGAATGTGAAGACTGCCATGGAACACCTAAAAAGTATCCTTGGGAACTTCCATTAGGATATGGAGATGAAATAGATGGAAATGTTCCAAAACAAGGAAAGCCTAGAGGAGTAGTTTTCCAGCTTTTAAATTACATGAAAAAAGGAACTGTTTACCCTGTAGAAGATGGATATTTATTAACTGCAAGAGGAAATCCTTTTGGAAATGTGGTTAGAAAAGGAGATAAAGTAATTATCTATACAGCTGGGGGAAAAGATATTGAATTAACTCCTCTAAAAAAGCTTGTTGAAGAAGGAAAGCTAAATGATGAAGCTATGGTTGCAATGGTTCATATTGAAGCTCATATAAATAAAATGGAATGTTATACTTGCCATGCCACATGGGCACCACAGTGTTATGGATGCCATATAAAAATAGATTACTCAAAAGGAGAAACACATCCAGATTGGCTAGCAATGGGACATGCACATGATGAAAATGGATTAACTGCAGATGCTAGAAAAGAGTATAAGAAATATGCAATTGAAGGAAAAATTATAGAAAGTAGAAGCTATTTAAGATGGGAAAACCCACCTCTTGCAGTAAACGGAGAGCATAGAATTTCTCCAGCTATGCCCGGCTGTCAAACAACAGTTACAGTAATAGGGAAAGATGGAAAAGTTCTACTAAAAAACCATATATTTAAAATTCCAAATATAGAAGGAGCAGGTAAAGAAGGACAACTAGCTATTGATATATCTCCAGTTCATCCCCATACAGTTCAAAAAGAAGCAAGGAGTTGTGAAAGTTGCCATACAAATCCTGTTGCTATGGGATATGGAATAGAAGAAGGAAAAATATATGCAGACCCTTCAAAGCCTTATATTGTAGATTTAACTACTGCAGATGGTAGAGTAATACCTTCTATTTTCCAAAAACAAACAAATGCAATACCAAACTTGAAATACGACTGGTCTAGATTTGTTTCAGAAACAGGAAAACAACTTCAAACAGTAGGACATCACTTTACAGCTTCTAGACCTTTAAATAATGAAGAAAGGGCAAAACTGGATAGAAGGGGAGTATGTATATCTTGCCACCAGGAAATACCAAAACAAGACCTTGCAGTTAGCTTACTAACCCACATAAAAGAAACAACAGGCATAAAAATAGATAAAGAAACACATAACAGTATATTACATAAATTATTATTAATTGGAGCTTGGGTACAAATAGGAGGTTTTATTTTAGTTATAGCTGGTATAGGAGGAGTCATATATTGGTTTAGAAAAAGAAAGTAAATTTCTGGCGGAGAGGGAGGGATTTGAACCCTCGGAGGGAGGAAAAACTCCCTCAACTCCTTAGCAGGGAGCCGCCTTCGACCGCTCGGCCACCTCTCCTTAAGAGTTTATATATTATATACTAATTAGTAAAAATTTCAAAAGAGGAGATAGGACTTGTTTGAGAAAAAAGTTTTATATGCAATAACAGATGAAAACCTTTTAAAAGAAGATTTTACTAAAAAGGTAGAAAAAGCATTAAAATCTGGTGTTGACATAATCCAATATAGAGCTAAGAAGAAAGATGCCAAAGATATGATAGAAGAAGCTATTGCTTTAAAAAAATTATGTATTAAATATGATGTTCCATTAATAATAAATGATAGAGTGGATATTGCCCTTGCAGTAGATGCAGATGGTGTTCATGTAGGACAGGAAGATATTCCTGTTTTATACGTTAGAAAGCTTATAGGAAATAACAAAATACTTGGACTATCAACAAAAAATTTAAAGCATGTAGAAGAAGCAAATAAATTACCTGTTGATTATATCGGGTTTGGCTCGATTTTCCCAACAAACACAAAAGAAGATGCAAAAGTAGCTGGATTAGAAAAGCTAAAAAAAGCGGTAAAAATATCCCTTCAACCTGTCGTAGCAATTGGAGGTATAAATGAAAATAATATTGATGAAGTTTTAAAAACAGGATGTAGTGGAGTTGCTGTAGTTTCTGCTATCTTTGCAGGAGAAAATATAGAAGAAAACACTAAAAATCTGAAAGAAAAAGTAAAGAACTATTAGTCATTCTTTTTTTCTTCATTTGTTCCATAATATTTTTTCATTCTTTCGTCTTCTTGTGCATGTTTTTTCATATACCTAAAGACCCATATAAGAACACCTATTAATATAGACCAACCTATAAAATGGATAATACCCTGCATAGCAGTATATTTTCCTTCATCCATATTATAGGTTGGTCTATATTAATAGGTGTTCTTATATGGGTCTTTAGGTATATGAAAAAACATGCACAAGAAGACGAAAGAATGAAAAAATATTATGGAACAAATGAAGAAAAAAA
>QNYP01000170.1 GCA_003978675.1 Hydrogenothermus sp. | reverse complement strand
ACTTACAATTACTTCTTTAACATCAAAAATTAAAACTAAAATAGAAGTTGATACTATACTTGAACCAAACCTAATAAATCCTTTGATAAGCCAACCTAGGAAAATCATTTGATACAACTTTTCTCGTTTATATCAGTATTTCTAGGTTGGCTTATCCAAGGATTTATTGGGTTTGGTTCAAGTATAGTTTCAACTTCTATTTTAGTTTTAATTTTTGATGTTAAAGAAGTTATTGTAAGTCTTTCTATAACTGCTTTAGTAGGAACTACCCTTTTAGCTATTTCTACATATAAAGGTAAATGGTATTTAAAAGAAAGTATTGCAATTTTGACTTTGTCTTTTATTGGGGCTTTTATTGGTAGCTTTTTACTTGAATATTTAAATATTACTTTTGTAGAGCTTATTTTTGGAATTGTTGTTTTATTTACTGGAATTTATGACTTTTTATTTCAAAAAGGAATTATTAAACAAATCTTAATAAGAAATAAAACATTATTCCTAATTTTTACAGGAGTATTTGGTGGTGTAATGTCTGGATTGATAGGAGCGTCAGGACCTATTCATGTTTTATATTTTAATCAAGTTTTAAAAGATAAAGAGCATTTTAAGTTTGTTGTTTCATTTATTTTTTCTGTTTTGAATGTGGAAAGAATAATTTTTTATCTGTATTCAGAAAATTTAAGAGAACTTTTTAACTTGGATATTATTCTTTGGGGAATTCCTGCAACAGTTTTAGGAATGTATATAGGACATAAATTAAGTCTAAAACTTCCTGTAAAAGTATTTAAAGAAATTGTTTCTGTTGCAATAATATTAACTGGAATAGTTTTTATACTAAAAAGTTTAGGGGAAATCTTATGAAAAAAAGAATTTTACTTGTTAATGATGATGGATATTTATCTGCTGGATTAAATGCTATAAGGAATTTTTTGATAGAAAAAGGTTTTGAAGTTATTACTGTAACTCCTGATAGAAATATGTCAGGAACAAGCCATTCTTTAACATTCACGAAACCTTTAAAAATAGAGAAATATAAAGAGAATTTTTATTATGTGGTAGATGGAACGCCTGCTGACTGTGTGCATCTTGGTTATTACATAATCCTAAACGAAGAAAAACCGGATTTACTAATATCAGGAATAAATACAGGACCAAATTTAGGTAGAGATGTATTTTATTCTGGAACTGTTGGAGCAGCAAGAGAAGGTGCATTTTTTAAAATTCCTTCAATAGCTTTATCTCCTTCATCTTCTAAAAATGTGGATTTTTATCAAATAGCAAAAGTATCTTCCAAAATTATTGAAAAAGTATTAAAAGATGGATTACCAGAGGGAGTATTTTTAAATGTCAGCTTTCCAAATATTCCAGAAGAAAAAATAAAAGGATATAGACTCACCAGAATAGGTAGAGGTGCATATAAAGAAGAAATAAAAAAATATATTGCTCCTTCAGGAGAAGTTTATTACTGGATTGGCGGAAAAGAAGACTTAAACTCACAGTGTGAAAAAGATACAGACTATACGGCTGTAAAAGAAGGCTATGTATCTATCACTCCTATAGGTATAGATTTAACAGATTATAAAGCGCTGGAAACCCTTAAAAGTAATAACTTCCTTGATTTTTAAATTAAAAAGATTTAATTTGTAAAAAAAGATAAATGGAGGGTTTCTTATGAATCAAGAAAAATTAGAATATTTTAAAAATCTACTTCTAAAGAAAAAGGAGGAGATTCTAAGAAGGGTTTTTGAGCAGGAAAAAATTATTAAACAACTCAAAGAAGAAGGATACGAAATTCCAGAAGAATTAGATGATTATGCAAGAATAGACTACAATGAGCTTATACTAAGTGAACTTGAAGATGTTGAAGTAAAAATCTTAAGAGAAATAGATAAAGCTTTAGAAAGAATTTCAGAAGGAACTTATGGATACTGTGAGATTTGTGGAAATCCTGTTGAAGAAAAAAGATTGGAAGCTATTCCTTGGACTACTTTATGTATTAAACATGCACAAGAGGCAGAAAAATATCAATTAACTCCTGATTCTTATTACAAAGACTATTTAGAAAAAAGTCTAATTCCTGAATATGAACCATTAGAAGAGGAAGTAAAAGAAGAGGGGCTTGATAAATAATGATACAAAAGGTTTATTTTAAAGCTGAGCATTTAAAAAGTAAGTTGGATAAAATTATTCCTTCTATTCAAGATAATATTTCCAAAGAAGAAGTTGAGAAATACTGGATTAATTATGAGCCAGTAAAAAAACCAATATTTGCAATAAGTGAAGATGGGTCAATAAACAAAAAATTTTACCTTGGATTTTATCTTTTTTCTGTTGCTGGATATGCATATGGGCAGGATTTGAATAAAAACGAGTATGAATCACAGATTGCAGAGGTTGATATTTCTGTAATTAAAGCCTCAGAAAGAATTGATAGTTATTTTAGACTACTTATGTTTTTGTGCGAATTAAAAGCCCTTTTAACCCTTGCAAAAAAAGTAAAGCCTGAGCTGTTAATTTTAGATGGAACTTTATCTTCTAAATTTATTATTTCTGCTCCTAAAACAAACTGGTTCACAAAAAAAGAATTTTCAGGAAAATTAGCTGAATTATCAGGGGAATTAATTAAAGATATAAAACCTATTTTGTATGATTATGATATTGCGTCTTTTTCTGATGAAATTGTAGAAAAGGTAATTAAATTAATTCCTGAAAGGTTAGATACAAAACCACAAAGGGATATTTTAGAGGCTATTTTATCTAAGCTTGCTTATTTTGAATATTTTTTACTACTCTATGAATTATTCTATGAATTAGATTGGAAACCTTATATTATTGGGATAGGAAAAACTTCAACAGATACACAAATTTTTAATGCCTCTGTTCCTGATATGAGAATTTTTTACAAGTATACAGATACAAATGGATATAGCATTCCCAAATATGTTTCTATGGAAAATAAGGCAAAAACACAAGAATGGGAATTTTCAGAAATTTTTGAAAAAGTAGAAAAAGAAAAGGCAGTTGCACTAAAGGAAGTTTCTATCCAGTATTTTTACACTAGATACAAAGACACAAGAAATGTATTTTTAATAGAAGTTTATGAAAATCCAGAAGGAGAAACAATAAAACCAGAAACAATAATGGATTATTTAACTTACCTTTCCCCGTCAGGTTATCCTTTTTATCTAATAAAGGCAGATAAAGATGTTAGAATTACAAAAGATGATATGGAGTTAATAGAGAATATTATCGGTTTAAAATATGAAATAACAGGCAGAGAAGAACTTATATGATTAATGATAATTTACTGTTTTTCCAAAAACTTGGATTTTTATTAATTTGTTTTGTAGTTTTAGGTTTTACTACTTTTTTATTTAAACCTTCAAATTTATACTCAAAAGAAGATTTAAAGTTAAATCTAAACAAAGCAAATTTTCGCCAACTTGTTGCTGTGCCATATGTAGGTAAAAAAACTGCTTTAAAAATTATTAGTTTAAGAAAAAAATTAGGCTATATTAAAGATATATCAAAGCTAAAAAATATTAGAAATTTTAACAAGTTTAAATACTACTTAAAGGTGGAAAAAAATGCTTCTTGAGAATTTATCTTATGTGGAAGTAGAGAGCTATTTGGCAGAAAAAGATGCAATACTTATTCCTATAGGTTCTGTAGAGCAACACAGCCCTTATGGATTAATTGGAACAGATTTTATAACTGCTAAAGATATAGCTAAAGAAGTTGGAAAAAGATTAGATTTACTTGTAGCACCAACTCTTCCTTATGGTATGTCCCAACATCATATGGGTTTTAAGGGAACAATTACATTATCCCCTGAAACTTTTACTAAAGTAATAAAAGACATAACAAATTCTTTATTGGAACACGGATTTAAAAGAATTATTTACATAAATGGACACGGTGGAAATATTAATCCTGCTAAAAATGCCTTTGACCAGCTAAAATATGAAGGAAAGGAAGGAATATTTACTATAATCTCTTGGTTTTTACTTGAAGATGTATTAAATCTTGCAAAAGAATTATTTGAAGATAAAGAAGGACACCATGCTACACCTTCAGAAATTTCAATAACTAAATATCTTAGACCAGAAGTTTTTAAAAATAAGCCAACAAACACAAAATCCGTTGAAAATAAAGACTTTTACTGGCCAATATCTAAAGAAGAATTTAAAAAACTTTTCCCAGATGGAAGAATGGGTTCTGCCCCGTGGCTTGCAACAGAAAAGTATGGAAAATTAATATTAGAAGAAGCCACAAGGGCTACAATTGTAGAGGTTAGGAAAATTTTAAAAATGTCATTAGTTTGAAGTAATACCACTTAATCTAAGGAGTGCATCTATGTTTGGTTTCCTACCTGCAAAGTGTTCAAAAAGCTCTGAGGCAGGTCTGCTTCCGCCTTTTGTTAAAATTTTTTCGTAGAAACTTTCTGCAACTTCATCGTTGTATATCCCGTTATCAACAAACATAAAATATGCATCTGCAGATAAAACCTCTGCCCATTTATAACTGTAATATCCTGCTGCGTATCCACCTGCAAAAATATGTCCAAATGACCACTGGAATTTGTTGTATTTAGGTGGTTTTATAACTGCTACTTCTTCTCTAACTTGGTCTAATATTTCCTGAACTTGTTTAGCATTGTATTTGTCCATATGTATTAACATATCAAATAGAGCAAATTCTAATTGTCTAACCATTGCAAGAGCAGACTGGAAGTTTTTAGCATTATTTAAGTTTTGTATCATTTCATCTGGTATTGGCTCCCCTGTTTGATAATGTTTTGCAAAAGTTTTTAAAACAGATGGCTCATATGCAAATTTTTCTAAAAATTGAGATGGAAATTCTACAGCGTCCCATTCTACCCCTGAAATCCCACTAACAAATGGTTCTTTAACTTCGCTAACTAAATGGTGAAGGGCATGTCCCATTTCGTGAAATAGTGTTTCTACATCATAAGGTCTAAGTAAAGAAGGTGTATTTTCAGTTGCTGGTGCAAAATTTGCAACAATAAAAGCAACTGCTGGATAGATTTCTCCTGTTGAAGTTTCATGATGAACTACCCACTCATCCATCCAAGCACCGTCTCTTTTTCCTTTCCTAGCTTCTAAATCCATATATAATCTGCCTATTAGTTTTCCTTTTCTGTATATGTGATATACATTTACAGATGGATGCCATACAGGAACATTTACTTTTTCAAATTCTAGTTTGAATAGTTTATTTAAGAAATTAAATAGTCCTTCTATGGTTGCTTCCTTTTCAAAATATGGCTTGTATAACTCATCACTTACATTGAATTTTTCTTTTTTTAGTTTTTCAGAATAGTAGGCAAAATCATAAGCTCTAACATCATCGTTTAATCCGAGTTTTTTTGCAAACTGGTTAAGTTCTTCATATTCTCTTTCTGCTTGAGGTTTGCTTTTTCTTGCAAGTTCCCTTAAAAATGAAATAACTTCTTCTGGAGATTGAGCCATTTTTTTCTTTAGAGATAATTCTGCATAGTTTTTAAATCCAAGCATTTTAGCCTTTTCATATCTTAAAGCCAAGATTTCTTCTAAAACTTTATCATTTTCAGGGGCTCTTGTTGTGTATGCTTTGTAAAGTTCCTCCCTTTTTTGTCTGTTTGAGCCGTAGGTCATATAGGCTATGTATGATGGCTGTTGTAGGGTAAATCTATAAACTGTTTTTCCGTCTTTTTCTATTTTTGCACTTTCTAAATCTGATTGAGGAAGTTCTTTAACATCTTCAAAATCTTCAATAATCATTTCATATGCATTTGTAGCATTTAATAAATTTTGAGCATATTCATTATTTAGCTGTGATAGGTTTATATTTATTTCTTTTAACTTTTCTCTTTTTTCTTTTTCCAGTCCAACTCCTGCAAGCTCAAAATCTGTAATCATATCTTCTAAAACTTTTCTTTGTTCTTGGTTTAAGGTGTATTTTTCTTTTTCATAAACTTCTTTTACTGCCTTGTAAAGCTCCTCATCTTGGCCTAGTTCTGTTTGATATTGGGTTAAAACTGGGAGAAGTTCTGTATATGCTTTTTGTGTTTTTTCGCTGTTATTAACATAGTTTAGGTGTGATATTGGAGAAAATAAAATCCCAAGTTCTACCTGCATATCTTGGTATGGTTTTACAAAATTTTGATAAGTTTTGTTTTCTATTTTTAAAAGTTCTTCTAGAAGTTTTCTATTTTCTTCTATTTTCTTTAAAACTTTTTCTTTTTGTTGGTCTATATTTTCTTCTGTTATTGTAAACTCTGGAAAGTTTTTCATATTTTTACCTCTTATGTTGATGTTTTCTTTTGCATATATATTGCAATTACTCCAAAAAATAATGCTAAAAATCCCATTGATAGTAATACAGCAATTAAAGATTTTAATTCAGGAGTTGGACTGGAAAAAGAAAAAAGAGAAAAGTTAAAAGAAATAAATATAAACCTATCACAGCTAAATAATGAATATGCTCAAAATTTATTAAATGCTACAAATGCATATGAAATGATTAT
>QNYP01000165.1 GCA_003978675.1 Hydrogenothermus sp. | reverse complement strand
CCAAAGACCGTATTGTATTACTTAATTTTTTAAATTTTGCTTTGCCTTTGTGGAGGGATAAAATCCCGTAGAAGCAAAGGCTTAAAAGTATTCCGTGAGTCCTTACCACTTTGGTAAGGATAACGGATAGTACATCCCTACCCCATAGAAAGGTAGGCGAAGGACACTTAGTAAGGGATTTTTTTACTAAAGTTTTATAACTTTTTGCCATTTTTTATTACCTCTGAACGGTGTCCTTAGATTACTTTATTATCTTTCCTATCCTTGTAAATCTAATCATTGGCTTTCTAAAATCAATAGAAAAGTAAATTATAAAAGCCCTACCAATTATGTAGTCATCAGGTACAAATCCCCACCATCTACTATCTCTACTATTATCTCTATTATCTCCCATAACAAAATAATGTCCCTCTGGAACAGTTATAGGCCCAAAGTTTTTTTCATTACCTTCGTATATTTCCATTATTGTATAGCAATATTTTTCATTGTTATGATATTTTCTAATTGTGCACTCCTCATATTTCTTTGCATATTCGTTATATTGCCTAAATTCTCCAATATATTTTCTTTCTAACACTTTTCCATTTACTTTAACTGTATCGCCAATTACTTCTATCTTGTCTCCAGGAAGACCTATTATTCTTTTTATATAATCTATTTTTGGATTTTCTGGATATTTAAAAACTATAATATCTCCTCTATCAGGTTTTACTATTCTATTTTTTATTGTATAAAAATCTATGTTTGTGAAAGGTATTCCAAAAGTCCAATCTCCATAAACAAATTTATTAACTAAAATAAAATCTCCCACCAAAAGTGTTGGTTTCATTGAACCTGAAGGAATATTAAATGCTTGAACAAAAAATACTCTAATTAAAGATACTGCAATAATTATGTAAATTAAGGTTTTTATATTGTCCCAGAAACTCTTTTTTTCTTTTTGATAGTTCTTTTCTTCCATTAATCAAGTCCCCATAATCCTTTTTTCTCTAAAAAAGCTTTTCTAAAACATTTTCTAAATAACTTTTCATATTTAACATTGGGAGGAACAGTTAGAATATAAGCATAGCCATTGCAAACTAAAGCAGTATTTACCATAATACCGTCTTTTAACCATACATATGCAAGTAATCTTCCATACATATCTTGTGGTTCTACATCAAACTCTAAAAATACAGTTTTTCCTTTAGGTAGTAATTTTTGGGTAAATTTTTTTGCAAGCAGTCCAAGTTTTACAATTTCTTTAAGATTTTTTCTTGCCTTTTCTGCCTGTAATTTAGCTCTTTTATTTATCTTACTTTCTGGTGTATCTACACCTATAAGTCTAACTTTGAATTTTAAGTCTTTTAAAACTTTTCTATCGTTAAATTCTGTTTTAGGAATAGAAACAACTATTGTATCCCCGTCAATTACTCTAATTACTTTAGCCTTTACAAAATCAGGTTTTATTAAGTTTTTAGAAAATGATAGATTAAAGCCAATTAGACAAAAAAAGATTATCGCTAAAACTTTTCTTATTCCCACTTTTTCTTCCCTGTAAATATTATTTAGAATAAAAAGGGCAAAAAGCCCTAAAATGATTATTTATTTTCAACCTTTACTTCATCTGTTTCTAAAGCTGGCTTTTTAGCTGAAACAGGTTCTACTTTTACAAAGTTATCAAGTTCTTCATCAAAGTTTTCAAGTATTTTTGAAGCTATTTCACTACCTGTATAAGCTTTATGTTTTATTAGTAATTTTTTAAGCTCTTCTATATCTTCTTCATCAAACTCTGTTATATGGACATAAGATTTATTTAATTTTTCTTCTAACTTTCTATCTGGGTCGTAAACATAGGCAACCCCACCAGTCATTGCAGCACCAAAGTTTTTACCAGTTTCTCCTAACACTACAACTGTTCCACCAGTCATATATTCACAGCAGTGTTCTCCTGTTCCTTCCACAACAGCTATAGCTCCACTATTTCTAACTGCAAATCTTTCACCTGCTTTTCCTGACGCAAACAACATCCCGCCAGTTGCACCATATAAGCAAGTATTACCCATTATTACATTTTCGTAAGATTTTCCTTTAAATTCTTTAGGTGGTTTTATAACGATTAATCCTCCTGTCATTCCTTTTCCTACATAATCATTAGCCTGTCCTGTAAGGATAAGTTCTAATCCTTTTACACAGAATGCTCCAAAAGACTGACCTGCAGTTCCATGTAAGTTTAATTCTATTTTTCCTGTTCTTAACCCTTTATCTCCGTATCTTTTTGCTATTTCATGGGCTATCTTTGTTCCTATTGAGCGATAAACATTTCTAACTACATAAAATCCAGAAAATACTTCATCTTTTTCTATAAATGGAAGTGCATCTTTTAAAATTTCATCATCAAATGGTTTAGATGGTGGGTCGTTCCTGTCTAACTCACATTTAATAGCTTTATCTTTTGGTGGTGGTGTTAGTATTACCGATAAATCTACAAATTTAGCTTTATAGTGATCTGTAGGTATTTTTGGTTTTATAAGGTCAGTTCTACCAATAATTTCGTCTAAGCTTTTGTATCCTAAATCTGCTAGATATTGTCTTACTTCCTGTGCAAGATACTGAAGATATCTAATTACATGTTCAGGTTTTCCTTTGTATTTTTCAATTAATGCAGGGTTTTGGGTTGTAATTCCAACAGGACAGGTATTTAAGTGGCACTGTCTTGCCATTACACAACCTTCTGCTATCATCAAAGCAGTTCCAAATCCGTATTCCTCAGCACCAAGAAGTGCTGCAACGATTATATCCCTTCCGTTTTTAAGACCACCATCAACTCTAAGTTTTACTCTTCCTCTTAAATCGTTATCTATTAAAACCCTTTGAACCTCTGATAAACCTAGCTCCCAGACAGTCCCAGCATGCTTTATGGAAACAAGTGGAGATGCTCCTGTTCCACCATCGTGTCCTGATATATGAATAATATCTGCAAAAGCTTTAGCAACTCCAGAAGCAATTGTTCCAATTCCTGTTTCAGAAACAAGTTTAACAATTACTTTAGCCCTAGGGTTAATCATTTTAAGGTCATATATTAGCTGGGCTAAATCTTCAATTGAATAAATATCATGATGAGGAGGTGGTGAAATTAAAGTTGTTCCTGGTTTTGCTCTTCTTAAAAATGCAATATAAACATCAACTTTTTTCCCTGGCAGTTGTCCACCTTCTCCCGGTTTTGCACCTTGAGCAATTTTAATTTCAATTTCTTCTGCACTGTTTAAATATTCAGCAGTAACTCCAAATCTTCCTGATGCAACCTGCTTTATTTTTGAGTTTTTAATTGTGCCATATCTTGCTGGATCTTCTCCACCTTCTCCAGAGTTTGATTTTCCACCTATTCTATTCATAGCTTCTGCTATTGTTTCGTGGGCTTCTCTACTTAAAGCCCCTACAGACATACCGGCTCCAACAAATCTTTTCATTATTTCTTCTACTGGCTCAACTTCCTCTACAGGGATAGGTGGTCTATCACTTACTATTTCAAATAAATCTCTAACATTTACAGGTTTTTCAGAGTAAGCAAGTTCAGAGAATTTTTTGTATTCTTCCCAGCTTTCTCCCCTAACAGCTCTATGTAGTGAAGTTAATGCTTTTGGATTCCATGAGTGGAATTCTCCATCTCTTCTGTGTCTATATTCCCCTTCTTGAGGCCAGCCTTTTAGTTCTTCAAATAATGCTTTGTTATATCTAATTAAAATTTCCTGAGCTATTTGTTTAACTCCAATTCCCCCAAGTTGAGATGGTGTCCCTGGGAAGTATTTATCTATAACTTCCTGTGATATTCCAAGGGCTTCAAACAGCCCAGAACCTCTATAACTTTTTATTGTTGCAATACCCATTTTAGACATTATTTTTAAAAGCCCTTCATTTATAGCTTTTCTGTATCTTTTTATAGCTTCTTCAAAAGTTAATCCTAGTTTTTCATCTTCTTCAACAAGATTTTTGATTATTTGTACTGATAAATAAGGATTTACTAAAGTAGCTCCATATCCAATTAAGAAGGCAATCGCATGAGTATCCCTTGCATCTGCAGTGTCAGCAATAATGCTAAATTTGCTTCTTTTTCCTTTTCTTCCCATGTAAGCATTAACCGCAGCAACAGCAAGTCCCATAGGAATAGGAGCACCTTCTATAGATACATCTCTATCAGAGAGTATTATTATTTCTTTTCCATTATCTACTGCTTCTTCAACCCTTTGGCAAATTTCATCTAATTTTGGATCTAAAGCTGTATCATAAGGTTCAAAAATAGCAGGTATAATTTCAACTTTATCTGCAAATGTATCTATTATTTCTTTTAACTCATTATCAAAAATTATTGGGCTGTCAAAAACTAGCTGATTTGCATGTTCTGGAGTTTCTGTTAAGAAGTTTCCTTTTTTACCTACATAAGTTCTTAAAGACATCACACTTTTTTCTCTAATTGGGTCAATTGGAGGGTTTGTAACCTGTGCAAATCTTTGTTTAAAGTATGTGTGCAAAAGTTTTGGTCTTTTTGATAAGACAGAAATTGGGGTATCATTTCCCATTGAGTAAACAGGCTCATTAGCCTTTTCAAGCATTTCTTTTATATAGAATGTAATGTGGTCTTTATCATATCCAAATATGTAAGCTTCTTTTTTTACATCTTTAACTTCTAACTCTGGATAGTCTGTTGCAGGAACAAAAACTTTTAAGTTTTCTTCAACCCATTGTTTATATTGTTTTCCTTCTGAAACTTTTTTGATTATTTCTTCTGTTGTATAGATTTTCCCTTCTTTTGTATCTATGGCAATTGCTTCTCCAGGACCAAGTCTTCCTTTATATACAACTTTCTCTTCTGGAGTATCAACAACTCCAACTTCAGAAGCCATAATTACTTCATCTTCAGTTATTATGTATCTTGCAGGTCTAAGACCATTTCTATCTAGTTTTCCAACTACAATTTGACCATCTGTAAATGCTAGTGCTGCTGGACCATCCCACGCTTCAAATATGCAAGCAAAATACTCATAAAAAGCTTTTTCTTCTTCTGATAAAAATTTATCGTTTTCAAAAGCCTTTGGAACAAGCATATTAACTACAGCAAGAGGGTCTTTCCCAGAATGAACTAAAAACTCCAATGCATTATCTAATGAAGCAGAATCACTATCGTCATATTTAACTATTGGAAGTATATCTTCTGCTAACTCTCCCCAAATTTCTCTAACATCATCAGCTTTAGCGTTTAACCAGTTTCTGTTTGCAGAAATAGTATTTATCTCTCCATTGTGAGCAAGCATTCTAAATGGTTGAGCTAATTTCCAATTAGGAAATGTATTTGTTGAATATCTTTGATGGTATAAAGCTATTGCACTCTCAAAGTCTTCATCTTGTAAGTCTAAATAAAAAGATTTTAATCTTGGAGCAGTAATCATTCCTTTATAAACAATTGTTTTAGAAGAAAGAGAAGGAATGTAGAATCTATCGTCTTTGCTTGCAATTTCTTTTTCTAGCTTTTTTCTTAAGATGAAAAGTTCTTTTTCAAAATTATCTACATTTATTCCTTCTTTAGAAATAAATCCTTGAAGTAATACTGGTTTTACAGATTTAGCAATTTCTCCAAGGTCTTCTTCATTTATAGGAATTTCTCTCCAACCTAAAAATTTAAATTTTGAGTTTATTAGGTTTTCAACTTCAGATTTGTATTCATCTAATTTATCTTCAGGTATAAAAAATACTCCAACTGCAAAGTCTTCAGGAGAAGGAATTTTTATGTTAAGTTTGTTTAACTGCTTTTCAAAAAATTTATATGGAATTTGAGTTAGAATTCCTGCACCATCTCCAGTTTTACCATCGGCACTAACAGCACCTCTATGGTCTAGATTGGCTAGCGCAGTTAGAGCATCATCAACTAGTTTATGGGATTTATTCCCTTTTATATTAACAATAAACCCTACTCCACATGAGTCTCTTTCCTGTAAAATTCTAAACAATGTTTCTACCCTCTCGCTTGCTTGTAATTTATTATTATACCTCTTTATTTTTTTAACTTAAACTCAAGAGGGTAGAAACGAAATACAAAGAAGAATTTAGACATTAATATTGTGGAACAGATGGATCTATTTCTTGAGACCAGGCTAAGATACCACCTTCTACATTCTTTACATTTTCAAATCCTTTTTGTAATAACCACATAGTTGCTTGTAAACTTCTGTTTCCACTTCTACATAATACGTAAATTGGTTTATCTTTAGGAAGTTTATCTATAACTGAAGGCAATTTCATTAAAGGAACTAACATTGCATCTTTTTCTTTAATTCTTGAAAAGTTATATTCTTGAGGTTCTCTAACATCTAAAAGAATAAAATCTTCCCCTTTATCTATTTTTTCTTTTAGCTCTTTAACGGAAATGTGAATCTTGTCATAAGTCTCTTTGTCTAAAAACATATTTACCTCCACTGTATTTAAATTTTTAAGAATTAAAGAAAAAGATGCAATGTTAGTTCCTTTAATGAAATTGCCTTCAGTTATAGATAAACTTCCTAAAGATAAACCAATTTACGTATTATGTAGAAGTGGAAACAGAAGTTTACAAGCAACTATGTGG
>QNYP01000164.1 GCA_003978675.1 Hydrogenothermus sp. | reverse complement strand
CCTGTAAATCTACTTCTAACTCATCTTTTTCCATATCATCAATCGTCTGCATGTAAGAGTAATACATATAATTCGCAGAAATTAGATGATGTTTTAATTGTTTTACAAAAGCAGGAAGTGATAGAGGAGACTTTGAAAAACAATTAAAACATCATCTAATTTCTGCGAATTATATGTATTACTCTTACATGCAGACGATTGATGATATGGAAAAAGATGAGTTAGAAGTAGATTTACAGGAATATTTAGAGCTTTATAACACAGTTGTTTTACCAATGGTTAGTTTTGCTGAAGATTTAGGAGAAGAAAAATGGATAAAAAAAGCTAATGAAATAAAAAGTGTGTACGAGCAACTTATTGAAGAAATAAAAAAGAAGATAGAAAGTTTTTAAATTTTAATTATTTTCATTAAAAATTACGAAATTATAATTTTAAGTATTTTTTATCTAAAATATCTTTTCTATACTTAATATAGCTATAAGTCCTTTTTTATTTAAAAACTATTGACTTATATTCTTTTTGGGGTATTATAAAGTAGAAAATAAATAAGACTGATTTATATCATATTTTTAAAATGTGAAATTTTCGTGAAATTTTAAAGGTGTGAATAATTGCCTTTGGTAAATTTATTAGATAGAATTTGGATTGAAAATAAATTTACAATTTAAGGAGGTATTCTCATGGGAGAAAACACTACCGTCAGGTGGCTACTATTCTTCTTCCTGCCGGCATTGTTTATCTACGGGCTTCTTCATGTTTACTCATCAAAACCTGCAGAAGCTAAAAAATCGGCAGACTTAACTGCTGAGGAAGAAGCAGGAAGAAAGGTTTACAACAAGTTCTGTGTGGGTTGTCATGGAGAAAATGGAGATGGTAAAACATTAGCTGCAGAATTCTTCAGAGACAAACCACCTAACTTCCACACGGCAGTATTTAGATGGAAATCTACTCCTGAAGGTTGTTTACCTACAGATGAAGACTTACTTCATGTTTTAAACTGGGGAATTCCTCAAACTCCAATGCCATCATTTAAACTTGTTCCAGAAGTTCAAAAAAGAGCAGTTATTGCTTACTTGAAAACTTTTGCAAGAGACAAATGGGAAAAAGGACAACCTGACCCTCAAAAATGTCAATCTGTTTATAAAGATATCAAAAGACCTGATTACTTTGGAACTCCTGAATCTATAGAAAGAGGTAAAAATCTATATGCAATGAACTGTGCTGCTTGCCATGGAAACAATGGTGAAGGAGATGGCCCTGTAGCAGCAACTTTACCAGTTCCACCTACAGACTTAACTTACCCTGTTAGAGGTGCTGGTCCAAAACCTGAAGATACTTTTAGAGTTTTAACTGTAGGACTTGAAGGTTCTCCTATGCCAGCATTTGGATACTTGTCAGAACAAGACAGATGGGATTTAGTTTCTTACATAGCTTACTTAATGAACAAAGGAAAATAATAATAGGAGGGCTAAGATATGAGCAACACACAGGATTTGAAGAACCTTGTTAATTATGGGCTAGTAAAAGCCCATGTGGCAATGGGGCTTGTTTTCTTCATTATTGTTGCGATAATGGGATTCTTATACTCTTTACAGCTTGACGGTATTTATCCGTTTCCAGGAATTGAGTTTCTATCTCCTGGAAGAGTTAGAATGATACATACTGCAGGAGCTGCATATGGTTTCCTAGTTAATATGTTTACAGGTCTTTTATATTGGGCAGTTCCTAGATTTACAGGATATAGAATTTTAAGTGATGCTTTAGGTTGGTTTATGTTTATTGCTTTACAAGCTGCTGTTCTAATTACTGTTGTTTCTATTCTGTTCTTAGGACAAGCAGATAACGTTGAATGGGGTGAAACTCCTTGGTGGTTAGACCCAATAATTGTATTCTGGTTATTACTACACTTAATCCAGTTTGGAGCACCTTTATATAAGGCTTCTCAAAGAGGTCCTTTATATGTTACAGGTTGGTATATCTCTGCAATGCTTGTATGGACTCCTCTTGTAGTATTTATGGGGAACTTAATTCCAAGATTTTGGTCAGTAGGTTCTGGAGCAGGTGCAGTTCAATCAACATTTATTCACGACTTAGTTGGATTGTACGTTACTCCTGTTGCTTGGGGATTAATGTATTACTTTGTTCCTGTAATTATGAAAAAACCAATGTGGTCTCACGGATTATCATTACTTGGATTCTGGGGATTGGCATTTTTCTATCCAATGAACGGAGTTCACCACTTCCTATGGTCTCCAATACCAATGTTTGCACAGTACTCAGCAGTATTTGCAACTGTAGCAGTTGAGTTTGCAGTTACTTCAGTTTTAATTAACTTCATGATGACTTTAAGAGGTTCTGCAGAACAGCTCAAATATAATGTTCCATTAAGATATATGTATACTGGAGCTATTTTCTACTGGATTACTTGCTTCCAGTGTGCATTCCACGTAACATTAACATTCCAAAAAGTTATCCACTTTACTGACTGGGTAACTGGACACGCTCACTTAATCATGTTTGGAACATTTGGTCTTTGGGTTCTTGGAATGGCTGAATACATATGGCCAAGACTATTTGGAAGAGAAACTATGTATTCTAAGGGATTATCTGAAGGTGCATACTGGTTATTAGCAATTGGTGTATTTGCTATGTTTGTAGACTTAACAGCAGGTGGACTTGTTCAAGGATTTGACTGGATTGGATTAAACCCTTGGATTGATAGTGTAAACTTCTCTAAACCTTTCTGGTATTTCAGAAGTGTAACTGGATTAATGATGCTTACTGGTCTATTAATGTATGCTGTTAACTTCTATAAGACTGCAACTGCTGGAAAAAGCTTATCTGCAGAACTTAAAAGCGAATCAGTATAAAAGAGTGTAATGGAGGAGGTATAAGATATGGGTAAAATGGAAAGATTCGCATTTGTGGCCCTTGTGGCCGGTATAATTTTCTTCCTTTTTGCTGACTTTGTGTCATGGGCATTACCTATGTTTGTTATGAAAGACATACCAAAAAAATCTGTTATTGACTTAGCAAAGGAAGCTAAGGCTAAAAACACAACTGCATGGTCAGACTTTAAAAAGGTTGCTACTGCTTATCCTGAATCTTTCAAGAAGTTATGTGAATATGAAGATGCATTTACTGGTGTAAGTAAAATCCCTGCGGATAAATGTCAGCCAAATGAGGAAACTTTAGCTAAGGCTTTAAAAGTAGGGCATAGATGGTATGTTGCTGAAGGATGTTGGAACTGCCACTCTCAAATGGTAAGACCTGTATCTAATGAAACTTTAAGATTTGGTATCCCAGGAGTTTCTAATACAGTTTCTTATCCTTCTGAATATAACAACGAATTACAGGCTCCTGTTTTATGGGGAACTAAAAGGGTTGGTCAAGACCTTATAAGAGAAGCAGCAGTTCACAATCTTGGATGGCAAGCTGCTCACCTTTACCAACCTACAAGCACTTCTCCAGGTTCTGTAATGCCAGGATATCCTTGGTATTTTGAAGAGGTAAAAGACCCTCAAACTGGAAAAACTAAGATTGTTCCTAATGAAAGAGGAATAGCTTTATTAACTTACATAATGTGGCTTGGTTCTTGGGAAGTTAAACCTCCTAAGGATTTTAAATTAGAAGCAGTAGCTAAATAAAAATTTTTAGGGGCTTTTTAGCCCCATTTTTCCTTTAAAGGAGGTGGCAAGATGAGAATTACTCAAAAGACAGTTGCACTACTTATAATGTTTATTTTCCTGTTTGTAGTAGGAACTATCATTGCCACCAGAACAGTAGCTTATTTAGATGCTGGGATGAGTGGTTCTGAATTAAAAGGATTTTTAGTTGAAGTTATAACTTATGTAATAGCTCTTACTGGATGGTTATTTTTATTCATTTATTCTTATTTAAAAGGGGATTTTAAAGATATAGAAGCCCCAAAATATGAAATTTTAGAAATGGAAGAGAAAGTAATAAAAGCAGAAAAAGAAGGAGGTAAGTACTAATGGCTTCACATTTAGAAAATACAAAGGCAGTAGATAAAATTACTTATGTTACAGATACAGTTCCAACTTGGTGGATGCTTTTCTGGATAGGTTATCTTTTATTTACTGTTGCATACATCATCTTTGATTGGATACCAGATTTTACTGGTTGGCTTGGAGTTGTAGGTCAAGGTCCTGAAGCAGTTGATAAGTATATTTGGTTAAGAGAATTAATGAGAAATTAAAAAAAGTTATTAAAAATGTTGACAAGTTAATAATAATTGTAGTATATTATTAATCCCTCCCCCTCCCTCCCCCAAAAGTTTTGGCACCTCGCAATGAGGTGCCCTTTTTATTTTTTTCAGGGTATAATTAAAGAAAAAAATTAAATCAAGGAATAAAATGATACCTATAAAAGATAATATCCCTGCAAGAAAAATACCTATTGTAAATTATTCATTAATAATAATTAATATACTTGTTTTTATTTACGAGTTAACCCTATCTAGAGAGGAGCTAGAAGTATTTTTTCATAGCTTTGGATTGCTACCTTTAGATATAATTTATTTAAACTGGCAAAATTTAATAACCTCTATGTTTATACATGGTGGTTTTGCCCATATATTCGGGAATATGCTGTTTCTTTATGTGTTTGGGGATAATGTAGAAGATGCATTAGGAAAACTAAGATATTTAGTATTATATATAGGTTCTGGATTGGGAGCTGCGATATTACAATCTTTTGTTAATATATTAGCTGGAAACTTGACTACACCTATGATAGGAGCATCTGGAGCTATAAGTGGGATTTTAGCTGCTTATGTAAAACTTTACCCGGAAGCGAAAATATTAACAATTATTCCGCCTTTTATATTTTTTACATTTATACTTCCTGCATGGTTTTTTGTGGGGTATTGGTTTTTTATACAGGTTTTATATGCATTATTAACTCCTCCTACTATGGGAGGTGTAGCTTGGTATGCTCATATAGGTGGATTTATAACAGGTTGGTTTTTAGTAGATATTTTATATTCTAAGAAAAATCCTAAGCTTGTTTACTATTCAACCCTAAGATAAACAGGTGAACTTTTGTTTCCATTTTTATCAACAGAATATATTTTATAAACATCACTTTCATGCCAGTTTTTATCTATGAAATAATACGTTTTTATAGGTATATTCGTTAATAACTTTCCATTTTTTTCAATTAAAAATCCTGCAAAATCCTTTTCATTTATATGACCTAAAATAATAATTAAGCTATTTCCCTTTTTTATATAGGATATCTTTGGTTTTTTGGGAGGATAAATATCAACATATGTAATACATTCTGTGTAAACTCTATTACTTTCTATTTGGTTTTCATTTTTTGTCAGGAAGTAGCAGTATTTTTGCCCAGAAACTACATTTTTATCTTCAAATACATTGTTATTTTTTATTTTGCTGTAAACAATAGGAGGTATATGATTTTTACTTTTTCCTTTATAAATGAAAAATTCCCCTTTTTTATCTTCCCATTTTATATAAATTTTTCCTTCTTTTTGATAAATTTTAGGAGAATCGCTAAGTAGATTAAATTTTTTTGTAGTTATACATTTATATTTTGAAGTTTTAGAAAAAATCCCTCTTATTGTTTCTACTTGAAAGCAATATTCAACGGAAAATTCTTCAAAAGGATATTCTATCCAAAACAAGTTTCCTTGCTGAAAAATCGGTAAGTTAATTTCTTTCCCATTTAATAAAATTTTAAAAGATATATCTTTAGCTTTGTTATATTTCCAATAAAGAACTATCAGATTTCCTTGTTGTTTAATATTTAAATTATCTACAACTTTAGGAGTTTTATCCTCCGGAGGTAAAGGAGAGCTTTTTACACCACATGAAAATAAAAAGCCTATCAAAAACAGAAAAAATAATTTATAAGCCTTTCTCATCTATAAAATCTTTTAAAATAAGTAGTTTTTCAATAATATCTGGAAAATCTTTTAATGGAACTTGATTTGGACCATCAGATAAAGCTTTATCTGGGTCTGTATGTGTTTCAAAAAATAGTCCATCTACTCCTATGGATATTGCAGATTTTGCAAGTGGATATACAAATTCTCTTTGTCCTCCAGATTTATCTCCCTGTCCTCCTGGAAGCTGAACACTATGGGTTGCATCGTAAATAACAGGAGCAAACTGTCTCATTATAGGAATACTTCTAAAATCTACAACTAGATTGTTGTATCCAAAAGATACTCCTCTTTCTGTAAGGTAAAATTTCTTGGCTCCTCCAAATTTTAGTTTCTCCACTATGTTTTTAGTATCCCATGGAGCCAAAAATTGTCCTTTTTTTACATTTATTTCTTTCCCTGTCTCAGCAGCTGCAAGTAATAAATCTGTTTGTCTACACAAAAATGCTGGTATTTGTAGTATATCAACTACTTCTGCTGTAGGTTTAGCTTGATAGCTTTCATGTATATCTGTTAATACTGGAAGGTTAAATTTTTCTTTTACATCAGATAGTATCTGTAATCCCTTTTCAAAACCAAGCCCTCTAAATGATTTATGGCTACTTCTATTTGCTTTGTCAAATGAAGATTTAAATACAAATCTTATGTTTTGGTATTTGTTCTGTAAATCTTTTATTACACTAGCTACTTCAAAGCAAAGCTCTTTACTTTCTATAACACAAGGTCCTGCTATTACTATAAATTTTTCCATTTAAGCTTTTCCTTTTTTATTTAATTTTACACAAATTTATTATTGCAAACTAGCTATAGAAAGTAAAGAGCTTTGCTTTGAAGTAGCTAGTT
>QNYP01000167.1 GCA_003978675.1 Hydrogenothermus sp. | reverse complement strand
GTCTTCTTTCAGATACCTTAAACATACATCAAAAGTTGCACCACCCCAAACTTCTAAAGACCAAAAGCCTGCTTTATCTAATTTTTCTGCTGCTGGTAATAAATCTTCTGCTATAACTGATGTAACATTAAGAGATGGACAACAAAGCTTATTGGCTACTAGAGTTAGAACAGAAGATTTATTACCAGCAGCAGAAAAATTAGATAAAGCAGGCTTTTGGTCTTTAGAAGTTTGGGGTGGTGCAACTTTTGATGTATGTTTAAGGTATCTGAAAGAAGACCCATGGGAAAGGCTTAGAAAAATTAAAGAAGTCGCTCTAAATACACCACTAGAAATGCTCCTTAGAGGACAAAATATTGTTGGATATAGACACTATGCAGATGATGTTGTTGAAGAATTTGTAAAAAGGGCAGCAGATAACGGAATAGATGTTTTTAGAATATTTGATGCACTAAATGATGTTAGAAATATGGAAGTTGCTATTTCTGTAGCTAAAGAAGTTGGTAAAACTGTAAAAGGAGTTTTATCATATACAATAAGCCCTGTTCATACTGTTGATTACTATATAAATATAGCCAAACAGCTAAAAGATATGGGGGTTGACATTATCTCAATAAAAGACCAGGCAGGAATACTAACACCGAAGGTAGCATATGAGCTTGTAAAGAGATTAAAAGAAGAAGTTAAACTTCCAGTTCATCTTCACGCTCAAACAACAGCAGGCTTAGCAGAAATGACATGTTTAAAAGCAATAGAAGCAGGTTGCGATATTATAGATACAGATGTATCTACATGGTCTTGGCTTACTGCTCACCCTGCCTGTGAAACGATGGTTATGGCATTAAAAGAGTTTGGATATGAAGTTGACATAGATTTAGACATAGTTTCAGAAGTTGCAGAGTATCTAAAGGAAGTTAGAAAAAAATACAAAAAATACGATACTGCAGAAAAATGGCCAGATTCTCAAGTTTTAATTCACCAAATTCCTGGTGGAATGATGTCAAACTTTATAGCACAACTTCAAGAAAATGATGCTTTAGATAAACTAGATGAAGTTAAACAGGAGGTTGCAAGGGTAAGAGAAGATTTAGGTTATCCTCCTTTAGTAACTCCTACTTCCCAAATAGTTGGAACTCAAGCTCTTTTAAATGTTTTACAGGAAGAAAGATATAAGGTTATAACAAAAGAAACAAGAGACTATGTAAAAGGCTTATATGGAAGACCACCTGCTCCTATAAAACCAGAAATTATGAAATTAATAATAGGAGATGAACAACCAATAACTGTTAGACCTGCAGACCTGCTAGAGCCAGAATTAGATAAATGTGCGGAAGAAGCTTATAAAGTAGGAGCAAGAAACATAGAAGATGTTTTATCTTACTGTTTATTCCCTCAAGTTGCCAAAGAGTTCTTTGAGTGGAGAGAAGCCTATGAAAAGGGAGAAGCATTACCACCAGAAGTGGAAGAACTTACAGAAGAAACAAGCGAATGTTCTACAAAAGCTCCAATTGAATTTAATATAACACTACACGGAGAGCAATATCACATCCAAATTGCTGGAGTTGGTAATCCTATCGAAGGGGGTAAACCTTACTTCATAAGAATCGATGGAAGACTTGAGGAAGCTCTTGTTCAACCACTTAGGGAAATTGAGGTTGGAGAAGGATATGAAAGTCTCCCAACTGCAGGAGGAGCTCCAGCAGGTAAAAGACCAAAAGCAGTTGATGTTGGAGATGTATCTTCTCCTATGCCAGGTAAAGTAGTATCTGTTAAAGTATCAGTTGGAGATAAAGTTAAAAAAGGTGATGTATTACTAATTGTTGAAGCTATGAAAATGGAAAATGAAATTCACTCTCCAATAGATGGAACAGTTAGTGAAGTTTATGTAAAAGAAGGAGACCAAGTGAATCCTGATGAGTGCCTGATTAAAATTTCTTCTTAATTTACTTTTTTTCGCCTCTCCTTTGAGGCTATTTTTCTATATTTATTTTAGATATAGATGGATTAGGTGCTATAACTGCTTGCACGATCATATCTTCCAGAGCTAAAAATCCATGAGGTTGTTTAGGATTATAAATAAAACTTTCTCCTTTTTCTAAAATTTCAAAATTATCTTCATTATCTATAAAAAACTTGCCCTTTCCTTCTAAAACACTAACTAAAACAGTAGAAGGAGAAGCATGCATTGGAATTTTTTGTCCGCTTTTTAAATAAAAATGAACAATAATCATATCTTTGTTTGCAAAAAGCCTTTTTGTTATTGGTTTTTCTTCTGAAAAGTTAAAATCTATCTTTATTTTCATTTTTTCCCTAAAGTTTTATACATTGTAGTTTATTTATATCTTCCACAATATCTTTTAGAGTTGTGCTCTCAAACATTTTTTGTATTTCTCCCCTTTTATCAGCCCACATATAATGAATAGGACATGGATTATTGTCAGAACACTTTTCCAATCCTAAAATACATTCGCTAAAAAACTTAGTTCCATCTGTTATTTCTATAATATCTATTAATCTTATATCTTCAGCAGATTTTGCTAATTTAACTCCTCCGTTTGGTCCCCTGTAAGATTTCAACAATTCACCTTTAACTAATTTTTGCAAAATCTTAGATAAAAAGTAAAAAGATAAGTTAAGTTCCTTTGCAATTTCACTTATCGAAATAAAATCATCTTTATTATTTTTAGCTATATATATCATAGCCCTTATAGCATCTTTACAGGCTGTGGAAAGCATTTTAATTACCTCTTTTAGTTCCTAAATTCCTAAATTATAAATTTAATACTAAAAGAATTAAATTTTTATGTTCTAGGACATATTTTAATAGAAAAGGAGGAAAAATCCCCCAAAAATTAAAGTTTTTATATTAATCTATTTCTTTGAGCTTGCGTTATAGATGTTGCTATTCCTATATCCCTTGGAAACTCACTTCCTCTTTCTGTGGTTCTAACTTCTAAATCTTCAGTTTCAAAATATTCTTTTATTATGTTTAAAGCCTTTTCTATATCAAATTCCTTACAAGAAAATATATCTATTGAAAAATATCTTTTTTCTGGAAAGGTATGTATACTAATATGGCTTTCTGCAATTATAACAAATCCAGATACTCCCCAATCCTCAGGTTTATCTCCACCATCATACTTGAACACATAAGGAGGCATAATTTTTGTCATTTCTATTTGAGCAGGGAGCATATCAAGAAAATTTGTAATAGCTTCTACACTTGCAAGTTTTTCATAGCTGGCATTATAACCATCAACCATAAGATGAGGACCAAATCCTATCAATCCACCTATCCTCCATTAAATAAGATAAAGGTTAACTATATTAAAATATATGAAAATTTTTTGAAAGTAAATAGATATTTTAACCTATTTATAAAAAAGCGTTAAATTTTGTTTTCTTCTTTTTATAACTACATATGAACCTTTTTTAAAAAATGTAAGATGAGTTTTTAAATCATAAATGTTATTTACTTCAAATCCATCCACTTTCAAGATAATATCTCCTTTTTTTATGCCGATTTTATCAGCTACAGAGTGCTTTAATACTCTTTCCACTTTTACTTTACCGTTTTCTTTTGTTATTAATACTCCAAGTTTTAACGATGGTTTGTAATTAACTTCCGGAGAATAAACTATATAATCTGAAATATTTTTTCTTATTTCATCATCATTTAAAACTACTATTCCTTTATAACCTGTAATTCTTTCTACTCTTGAAGGAATTCCATACCTGTATCTTAAATGCCCATTTCCAGCAAGAACAATAAATGTATAATCTGAAAATTTTTTCATATACTCAGCTAAATTATGTGCCATACTTTCATCCCATAAAATTTGCGCTTCGTAAAAATGAACAAAATTTTTATCTGTAATATGTTTTGAATATATTTCTTTCAAAAATTTTCTATAACCTAAATTGGAAAAATCAAGAAATTCAGGAAGTTTTTTTCTTTCTTCCTCTGTTAAAGATGAAAATCCATTTTTAGAAACTTTATCTATTATTTCCTTTTCAATATTTAAAGCTAATATTTTTATTTTGTTTTCTTTCGCAAAATCCAATATAGGTTCATAAAGTTTAAAATCATATCCCCATCTTTTGTAATACTGAGTTTTTTTGAGAAATTCTCGTTTAGATAGCTTTCCCTGTATGTAATCATCTAAAATTTTTTGGAATGGTTTTTGAAACATTTCCATAGCAATTATTATTTTTTTATTGCTTTTGTATAGATATTTTATTATCTGTAATTGTGTTAAATGATTAGAAAACTTTGTGTGATTTTCTCCTATATATATGACTTTTTTGCTTAAAAGTTCTTCTAAAAATGAGTAATAATCGTAAGCTCCATGTTTGATACTTACAACTTCTGGCAAGTCATATATTTTGTATCCGAAGTTGAAAAATTTAATATCCTGTGCTTTTTCTAGTCCATTTTCAGTTTCAAGAATAGAGCTGTAATTTCCGTAATGTTTATAGTTTATATTGCCATTAACAATTAATAAAACTTTTTTGTTTCCTAATGGATTTTTTATTGTATATACAAAGTCTTTTGACAAATCTAAGCTTTTAAATTTCAAAAAGTCTAATACAGAATTATTTACCAATTTTTTTAATACAGGATTATCTATATCTTTAAAAATTACATTTTTATTTTCTACTTTTGAAAAATCTTCCTCTTTATCTAAAATAATTGTACTTTTTTTATTTAAAGCAAAATGTATAATAGGGTCTGTTTCTTCATCTTTTAAATGCCTGAATACTTCATAATTTGGGTCTAAATATAATTTCAGAGGTAAGCTCCTTGTTTTTAAGGTAAATATTTGTTTTTTCTTTGAAATTTTTATTGTAAAACTTTCTAAACTATCTAAAGTTTTTATATAAATAGGCAAGGTTATCTCAAAATCTTTCTTTTGTTTTACTTCAAATCTTGTATGGAAAAATCCATTTTTATACATAGAGTTTAAAACTTTTATATCTATTTGTGGAACAAAGGCTTTATTTATCCATTGATTAAAGAAATTACCTAAATCCTTTCTTGCTATCTTTTCAAATGAAAGCTTTAAGTTTTCCCAGCTAGCAATTTTAAATTTGTTTTTTTGATAAAAATATCTTAAAGCTTGAATAAAGGTATCATGACCTAAATATTTCTCTATCATATAAAAAACAAACATTCCCTTTCCATAACCTAAAGCCTCACTGGATTTATCTTTTTTATACTTGAAATTTCTTAAAGGAATATCTTTATCCACATAAGCTTCATATTTTTCTAAGGTAAGTTTTCTATATTTTGTTTTATGATTACTAAAATTATAGTCTGCAAGGTAAACTGTTAAACCTTCAGCCCAGTTTCCCTTTGCAAAGTCTATATAAACGCTGCAACCAAACCATTGATGTAGTATTTCGTGAGGTAATGAAGTTTTATAAATGAATTCCTTATTCATCAAAGGATAAAAAATTGTAGTAAAAGTTGGAAAAGAGTACCCATAAGGACTGTATGTTTCAACAATAGAAAATCTTTTATATGGGAATTTACCAATTAGTTTTTCATAATACGAAATATACTCTAATGCAAGCTTTAATATATCTTTCTTATGTTTTTTGTTTAATGAGTAAAGGTAAATATCTAAATCCTTTTTCAAAGATAACTTTCTTATCTGCCAATTTTTTCCAAGAATTATGTTTATATCTTGCTTTTTATATGGAAATTCAAATTCGTAAAAATCTTTATATTTAAAAGATTTATCTGCTTCTGTTAATGGGATATAGCCTTTTGGCGGGTAAATTTTAACTTTGTATTTTGCTAGTTTGTCTAATGATGGAAGTTGTTTTTGTGAGATAAATATTTCTGGAAATGGAGATTTTACAATCTTAAAATGAAACTCCAAGGAGTCTTTGTCTTTTTCTATGATCTGTAAATTTTTGGGAACATATATACTAAATTCTTCATCAGATTTAATATTTAATATGCCGTTTACAATAAACTCTTTTTCTTTTTCGATAAATTTTAACTTTAAATCATATATGGTTTCAGCAATTGAAAAATAAAATAAAAGTAAAACAATAAATAATATTCTCATTTTCTACTCCAACCAATACGCTTTCAAGTTCCCTCTTAACCAGTCCCATAAAATCTTCTTAGCAGTTCTATCATAATCTATATCTCCACCCTTTGCTTTAAAGTTTAATTTATTCCCAATATTTTCTAAAGTTTCTACAGGGTCAGGTGAAACTTTCACTTTATATAAATCCTCTAAAGACTTTGGAGATTTTTCTATGAGTTTTTCTATAAACTTTAATGCAACTTCAACAGGGTCTTCAAGTTTATCAGGTATCCATGAACCTTTCAATGCCAAATCTTCAGGAAGTTCAAGGGTTATTATTCCTGGAGTATCTATTAAAAAAATTCTTTCATCAAGTTTAATAAGCTGTTTTCCTCTAGTCATTCCCGGCTTTGGAGAAGTTGTTGCTATTTTTCTTTTTTTTAGGGCGTTTATAAGGGAAGATTTTCCAACATTTGGATACCCTAGGACTCCAACTTTTATAAGTTTTTTTTCTTGAGCAATACCTCTTAGTATATTCATTAACTGCTCAATGCCCTTCTTTTTAATAGCAGAAAATAAAACTGTTTTATATTCTTTTTCTATATGTTCTTTTGCCTTTTTTAAAAAATTATCAGGAACTAAGTCTATTTTGTTTAAAACTATAATAAGCTCTTTATTTCTTTCTCTGGCTAGCTGTTCTATTACAGAATTTCGTGTTTCAAGTGGAATTCTA
>QNYP01000166.1 GCA_003978675.1 Hydrogenothermus sp. | reverse complement strand
TTTTTGTTTCATTAAATATAAATTTGAACTTATAACTGAAAGTGGGGTTTTCAAATCGTGGGAAACGTTTTGTATAAATTTTTCCTGTTTATCCATTGCTATTTTTATTGGTTTTAAAATTTTCTTTGAGATAATGTATGAAAATATAAGAATAATTCCTGAAACTGCAAAAATAGAGTATAAGAGGATTAGTTTTAGCTTATTTAAGCTTACCATTATTGGAATTAAAGACCTTCCTACGTATATATGGTAATGGTCAAAATTTTTTGTAATTTTCATTCCAAATATGACATCATTTTCTATAACTTTAAAACCTGTGAATGTTTCATTAAAATCGCATACTTTGTTTTTGTAAAAAAGCATACCTGTTGAATAGTTGTATATACATGCATAGGTATTTTCAGGAAGATTGATGTTGTTCATAATAATCCAATCAAATCTTGATTTCTCTATTTTTCTAGCTATTTCAAAAGCAATACTTTTCAGTTCATCGCTAATTTCTAATACTGTCTGCTGTTTATAAAAGTAATAGACAGTTCCTCCAAAAGCTGAAAGAATAATTGTAGATATTAGGGATATTATTACAGTTATTTTTAGTCTTGCTTTTGAAAACTCATCAAGTTTCATTCTATTTTGTATCCCATCCCTGAAACATTTTGGATAAGGTCTTTATCATTTAAGGCTTTTCTAAGTAGTTTTATGTGTGCTCTAACAGTTTCCTTTGTAGGATAATCATTTATATCCCAGCATTTATTCATAAGAGTTTCATAGCTTACAACTTTTCCTCTGTTTCTAAGTAGTTGTTCTAAAATACAAAATAGTTTTTGTGAGAGTTCTATAGGTTTTCCATTTTTTTCTACTTTTTTTGCAGATAAATCAAAAGTGTAATCTCCAATTTTATAAATATCTGTTTTTTGTGCTGAATTTCTTCTTATTAATGCTCTAACTCTAGCAAGAAGTTCGTCAATATCAAAGGGTTTTGGTAGGTAATCATCTGCCCCTATATCTAATCCTTTTACTTTGTCTTTAGTTGTATCTTTTGCAGTTAACATTAATATTGGGGTATTTATTCCTTTTTCCCTTAGAATTTTGCAAACCTGAAAGCCATCAATTTTAGGAAGCATAATATCAAGAAGTATTACATCTGGTTCTGTTAGTTTAGCAAGCTGAATTCCTTCTTCTCCATCTGAAGCAGTTTCTACTATGTAATTATCTAATTCAAAAATCTCTTTAAGCGTATGCTGAAGCTCTACATTGTCTTCTATGATTAGTATCTTCATACTATTAATTATTTCAAATAAAATTTCGTTTTACAAACTTTTTTGCTTCTTTTTTATCTTTTATTTTCCCATCTAGATAAGCCTTAAAGACTGTATCTATGATTTCTGCAAATTTCGGAGAAGGTTTTAATCCTAAACTTTTTAGGTCTTTTCCACTGATTATTAGTTTTTTTTCTTCAATTTTTTTGAGTATATCTATAATTTTTTTAGATAATTCTTCGTCAAAGTAAGAAACAATTAAAACTTTTGTTTCTTTTGATAAATTTTTTATAATTTCATAAATTTCACTGGGTTTCTGCTGTGGTTTTATTTTATTTATTACTGATAAAAATTCTTCTAAAGTTTTAAATACATTTTCAAAGTGGTATTTTTTTAATACTTGATAAGATACTTCAAGAGGCAGATGGTAAAGTAGAACAGTTAAGTAAACTTTTGGATTGTCAATTTTTTGTAAGAAAAATTCCTCAAACATAGTTATATGATTTTTTACTTTTTCTAAAAACTCTTTTTTCTCTTCTGACAAGAAAAAGTTGGGAAATAAACTATGTAAGATTTTGTATTTGTCCATTAAATTAATAATTTCAATGACTTTAGCTTCATTAAAAGTTAAATTTAGCTCAAGGTTTATCCTACCTGTTGGAGCCACATTTAAAAGTTTTTGGTCAACTGCAATTTTTAATAATTTTTCTGTTGTTTTTCCAATTTTAAAATTAAATCTACCTGCAAATCTAACTGCCCGTAGAATTCTTATTGGGTCTTCTATAAATGATAATTGATGAAGAATTCTTATAACTTTGTCTTTTATATCTTTGTATCCATTAAAGTAATCTAACATTATTCCAAAATTATCTGCTGTTATATCTATTGCTAATGTATTTATTGTAAAATCTCGTCTGAATAAATCTTCTTTTATGCTGGCTTTTTTTACCTTTGGGTATGCCCCCGGATACTCGTATATTTCTTTTCTAGCTGTTGCAAAATCTATTTTTAAGCCATCTTTTGTTTTTACATTTGCTGTTAAAAATTCATCAAATTTATGAAATGAGTAGTTGTTTTGTTTTGCAAACTCTTTTGCTAGTTTTATAGCATCTCCTTCTACGATTATGTCTATATCCAAATTTTCTCTATTTAAAATAATATCTCTAACAATTCCACCAACTAGGTAAGCTCTCATATTTAGTTTTTTTGCTAGTTCTCCTAGATTGTTTAGAATATTGATTATTTTTTTATCAAAAAACTTTTCTAATTTTTTTCTAAAATCGTAGTGTTTTGGGATTATTCTCCTTCTTGATATAAAGACCTCTTTTTCAGAATCAAATTCACTTGAGTGTAAGGCTTTTATTATGTCTATTTTTGAAACTATCCCTACTGGTTTTTGCCTATCTAAAACTGGGAAAATTTCTTGAGCAACTGTTAATATCTGTTTTTCCACTTCTGAAATTTTTTGTTTAGGGGAGAGAGTATATATATCAGATATTGCAAAGTCAAAAGCTGTAAGATTTTCTAAATTGTGTTTTATAGCGTATTTTATATTTTTTTCAAAGATAATTCCTAAAAATTTTTCATTTTTATCAACAACAATACATATAGGAGTTTTTATATCTTTTAAGTCAATAATTTTTGTATCTTTAGAGACTACACAGAAATTTTTATGCATAATATCTTCTACTTTTTGGCTTTTGCCAAGTATGTTATCTATGATTGTATGTAGGTGTTCAATGGTTTCATTTCCGGTAAGCCCTTTAACAGTTGCACTACCAGCTCTTTTATGACCTCCCCCTCCAAGAAAAGACAAAATATATCCTACATTTATTTCATCATTATTAGATCTTCCTATTATAAAATTCTTATTTTTTGTTGATAAAACTGCGAAAACTGCATCAAGTTGTGAAAACTCCTTTATATTATTGAAATAAGATGAAATATCTGGTACATAATCGTTAATATAGGTTAAAGATAGACCTATTTTTTGACCATTTACAAAAGAAATTTGAAGGTTATCAATTAAATTTTCTAAAATATGTAAGGTTTTTTCATCAAATTTTTTTGTTAATATTTGATTGATAATATCGTAGTCTAAACCAAATTTTGAAAGTATATAAAGAGCTTTTATATCTTCAGGAGTTGTTCCTGCATATCTAAAGCTTCCTGTGTCTTCATATATTCCTAATGCTATTAATGTTGCCTGTTGTTTTGTTAAAGTTATGCTTTTCTTTTCTATTTCAAAAACAAAATGTGTCGTGCAAGCTCCGTATGAAAACAAATTATATTTTACGTTAGATGGAAGATTTTTATTTTTAATTTTTTCTACTGTATGATGGTCAAATATTTCAATTTGAGTATTTTCAAAATCTAGGTTGTGTTTTTCTATAGTGGTTTTTATTTTTTCTATGGAAGATGTATCAACAAAAATTGCCTTTTCTATATTTGGGGGAATTTTTTTTATTATTTTTATCTCTTTTTTAAATATTGATAGTGCTAATTTGACAGTTTTTGAATAATTGTCAGGTAAACTTATATAGCTATTTTCATTTAAAATACAGTAAGCAACTGCAGATGATAAAGAATCTAAATCACTACCTTCTACTAAAAAAATAACTTGCAATTTTTATACCTTTCAAATATAATTATTTTCTCTAACTGCCCAGGTGGCGGAATCGGCAGACGCGCTGTCTTGAGGGGACAGTGCCCTTAACGGGCGTGTGGGTTCGACTCCCACCCTGGGCACCATTTAAGTTTTAAACTGCTGTAACATTTTTACAAGTTCTTCTGTGCTTTTTTCTAAGTCATTAATAGTTTGTAGTATTTGTTTGGCAGATTCATTAGTTTTTTGCATTTCTTCGGAGAATACATTTATATCACTTGTAATTTTAGATATTACTTCATTTTCTTTTGATACTTCCGCTCTTATTTTATCTCCAACTTCATTTACAATTTCTATTTTTTCTACAATTTCATCAAAAATTTCCTTTGTATGATCTGCTGTTTCTACTCCTTCCTCAACTTTTTCCTTGGCCTCGAGCATTTCTTTTTGTGCTTTTACTGTGTCTTCTTGAAGTTTTTCTATAATTTCATTTATTTCTTCCGTAGCTTTTCTTGTTCTTTCTGCAAGGTTTCTAACTTCATCAGCAACAACTGCAAAGCCTCTACCATACTCTCCAGCCCTTGCTGCTTCTATTGCAGCATTTAATGCAAGCAAGTTTGTTTGATTTGCAAGTTCATTAATAACTGTTGTAATCTTTTCTATTTCTTCTGAAGATGAAGCTAAATTTTCTATTTTTTTAGCTAAAGATTTTGCTTTTTCTTCTATAATTTTTATTTTTTCTATAGTTAGATTAATGCTTTCTTTTCCTTCCTGTGTTTTATCCATCGTATCCTGTGTAGCTTTTGCTAAAACTGTATTAACATTTTCATTTATGGTTTTTGCAGAAGAGTTAAGGATTGTCATATTTTCAACAATTTCTTTAACTTTTTCCTCCTGAATAGAACTCATCTTATATAAATTCTCTCCTTCTTTTTTCAAAAATGTGGCACTATCAAATACTAGAGATATGTTGTCTTTGACCTTTTTAAAAATCATATCTATAGAATCCATAAATTTATCAAAATACCTTGAAAGAATACCAACTTCATCATTTGAGTTATCTCTCATTCTAACAGTAAGATCTCCTTTAGCAGATCTAGCAAAACTTTCTACAAATCTATCTATAGGTTTAGATATGGATATAATAATTCCTAAAATAAGCCCTATTATTATTACTAATGAGAATACAACTCCTAAATATATAACATTTTTTACATTCTCAATTGTATTTTTTGCATCTTTAAAACCTTGTAGATATATTTTTTCTTTTAATTTTGCAACTTTAGGAAAATATTTTCTAGCTTCTTCTGCTAAGGGGGTAGCCCTTTTATGATAAATTTCATAAGCCTTGTATCTTTCTTTTTTGGGAACATTTTTTAAAGATTTCATTAACTCATATCCATCATAAACAAAAGCTAAAGCTGTTTTTTTGGCTTTTTTTATTAGCTTTAATTCGTTTTCCAATAGAGCAGTTTTTTCAAGTTCTTTAAATCCTTTTTCTATTTTTCTTATTCTATCTTCTAATTTTTTCATATCTTTTTCATAATTTGAGCCTAGCATTATATTTCTTGTTAATCTGCTTACATAGTTCATGTGTCTATTAATATCCAAAACTAGCACATGTCCCTTTACTGTTTTTTCTTCAAGGAGATTTACTTTAGTTTCAATTTTGTTTAAGTGCTTTATGGTTATAGCTGCCATAAGTAGGTAGGAAATCAAGATAATTGTTAAGATTAGTTTTAGTTTTGCTTTTATTGTTATTTTTCTTAATAACTCTATCATGGGTCTTTCCCCTTATTTATGATATTTGCTAACTGTTTCGGTATCCTTTTTAGTTTTTTAGAACTTCTATCTATACAGCAATGTTTAGTGTATCCTGTGCATATTATGTTGTTTTCTTTTAAGACTTCGTATTCAAAACTAAAGTAGTATTTATTTTCAAAGCAGACTTTTGTTCTTATTTCAAAGACATCTCCAAATTGTAAAAATTTTCTGTATTTAACAGTAAGTTCTAATAAAACAATGTCAATATTAAGTTCATTTCTAACTAAATGGTAAGGGAAATTATTTTTTTCTAGGAAATATACTCTTGCTTCTTCAAAATACCTTGGATAATTTGAATGATGAACAATTCCCTGTGCGTCAGTTTCGTAAAAATTTACTTTTCTCTTGTATATAACTTCTTTCATTAGATTACTCTTCTGCTATTGCTTCCCACATTTTAGATGCACCTTCAATAAAACCCCTGTCAAAATCGTCTAAATCTAAACTTAAAGTTATAGCATCAGCTACATTACCATTTTCTAAATCTAAAGGACTTATTAATGCAACTGTGATAGTTCCTTTTTCTATTAGGGCATCCCAGGCTTCTCCATAAGGAAAGGCCATAAATATTTGACCATTATCTTTATGTAAACTTATCATTAAAAATGCTTCATTTTCTTCCTCATCGTAATCTACATCTATTTCTAGTTCAAAACAACTTTCTTTGTTTTCTATCATTTCTTTTAAATAACTGTCAGGCTCAACAATAGCTACAATTTCTCCATCTTCTGCCATTCTAACATCGTAAGGTTGATAAATATGTTCTTCCATATTCCCCTCCTTCTAAAAAAGATTAAATTGATTTAATTTTTATTATTTAATAAGCTCCTTTGCAGTTTCTAAAAACTGCCTTGTTTTATCCTTTTCGGGAGTTTCTACATATATTCTTAAAACTGGCTCTGTTCCAGAAGCTCTAAATAATATCCAACTATCATCATCGAAGATTAATTTTACACCATCTGTTAAATCTACTTCTTTTATTTTTTGTCCTGCAAACTCTTTCGGTGGATTCTCTTTCATTTTTGAAACTAAAATTCTACCTTCATCTCCATTCACCTTTATATCTTCCCTTAAATAATAAGCAGTTCCAAA